>JACQRN010000334.1 GCA_016206515.1 Planctomycetota bacterium
CGCCTCGATCCGCTCACCCGTTCCGGGATGCGTCGCCAAGAACCCGCCCCCGCTCGGGCCGGAACGCCGGGAGCAGCCCGAAGGTACGCACGTACTCGCAGGTGATCGCCGGCACACCCTCCCCCAGGTTCATGTGCGAGTGGACGTTCCCATCGATCATGAGGTAGCGGATGCCGTCCCGGTCGATCACCTCCACGAGCCCGTACAGGCTCTGGCTGCTGTGCACGATGTCCGTCCCCTGCACGCGCGCAAGGGACGGCAGCGGAAGGAGAAGCACTGCGGCCGCGCAGGCGACCGACCGCCCCCCCGCGCGCGACAGCAGCGAACCGACCGCGGAGACGCAGGCCAGCAGCGCGGAGGCCCCCAGCAACACCTCGCGGTTGCCGAAACGGGGGATGAGCACGAACCCCACAACGAGGGTTCCGGCCAGGCTGCCCAGCGTCGAGATGGCATAGAGGCGCCCGGCCGTCCCCCCGATCGACGCGACGCCGCGCGAGCGCAGGCGCAGCACGACGGGCGCCAACGCCCCCAGGAACGCCAGGGGAAGCGAGAACAGGCACGCGGCGCTGAAGAACGCCCCGCCCGCCGGCCCGCACCAGGCGAAGGCGCGCCGCATCACCGGCTCGGCCAGGAACGGCGCCGGCGCCATGAACAGCGCCGCCGCCAGGACCGCGCCGTACAACGTCCCCTCGCGCGGCCAGCGGTCGCCCGCAACGCCACCCGCCCAGGTGCCGGCCGCCAGCGACGCCAGCGTGACCGAGATCAGGGCGGCCCAGACGTACACGCCGGACCCGTACCAGGGGTGGACGATGCGCGTCCCCAGGAGTTCCAGGAGCATCACGACCGCGCCCCCGAGAAAGAGCGTCAGAAGAACCCAGGCGGCGCGCACACGCCCTCCGCCCGGACTCCCCGTGGATCCAAGGTTCTGGGGCTGCAAACCGCCGATTGTACCGTCTCGAACGAGACCCTCGCGCCGGGGAGTGGAGCGGATGGGGCACTCCGAAAATCCGTCCGAGGCGGGCGTAGAATACCGGCGTCATGGGGACCTTCCGTGTTCCGTGCGTCGTCCAGAACCATGTCCGGCGCGACCGTCAGGAGCGCGTCCCGGGACTCCTTGTCGATACCGGGAGCGAATGTACCTGGATCCCGCGCGCGGTCCTGGAGCGGATCGGCGTCCGGCCCGAGAAGCGCATCTCCTTCCGGATGGTGGACGGAAGGGTCATCGCGCGCGACGTCGGCTACGCCCTCGTACGTGCCGCGGGACGGGTGACGACCGACGAGGTCGTCTTCGCGACCCCGCGCGACATCCCGATCCTGGGCGCTCGGACGCTCGAAGGGCTGAACGTCCGCGTCGACGCCGCCCGCAAGCGCCTCGTCGCCTCCGGCCCCATGCCGGCGGCGGGGGCGGCGTAGGGAGAGGCTGGTGAAGAAGTGGGTACTGCTCATGTGCGCAGCTACAGTCATTGCCGCAGGCATCCTTTGGATCGTCTTCATCAACAAGGGGCTGGCAGGGAACAAACCTTACAAGATGGGGTCCGGTGTCATGGAACCGACGATTGCAGAGGGACAGATGGTTGTAGTGGATCTGAACGCCTACTCATCGACACAACCACGAAGGTGGGAGGTTGTTCTGATGACGTTCCCGAGAGAGCCGGGACGAAGCACGATCAGAAGGATCGTCGGTCTTCCAGGGAGACGGTCGAGATCACACCGCAGGGAATCAGCATCAACGGACAGATTCACTCGCTGCCAGAATCGGCCAAAGGAATCGACTTTCACCGGAGGCCCGGAGAGGACAACGGCCATGGAATCGAGGGGGCGGTGACGCTGCCAAACGATGCCTACTTCGTTTTGGCAGACCGCTACGTCAACGCGACGGACAGCCGCCTCTGGGGGGCCGTCACGTCTGGTCTTCTCCAAGGGCGAATCGTCCTGGGTGATTAGAGCGTGATGCGCAGGGGCGAATCGAATTCTATGCCCGCGACCGGAACGGACCGCCTACCCGAGCGTCTCGACAACAAGACTCCGGAACCGCAGGAAGTCCCGGTCGTGCGTCAGGAGGGTCCGCACGCCGTGCTCCCGGCAGAGGGCGGCAATCTGGGCGTCGTGGACGAGGTTGCCGGCGGCGC
>JACQRN010000335.1 GCA_016206515.1 Planctomycetota bacterium
GCGCGAGAGGGCCTCGGCCAGCCGGGCCGCCTCCTCCTCCCGGGCGCGGAGCTCCGCCTCGATCCCGCGCCGTTCGTTGGCGGCGTCGGATTCGTTCCGGACGGCGTCCATCAGCGCGGTGCGCGCGCGCTCCAGCGCCTGCTGCGCATCGCGGATCCCGGACTGCAGCGCGGCGGCGCGCGCATCGGCCCCGGCCACCTGTTCCTCCGCCTGACGGCGATCGTCGTCCAGCCGCGCCGCCTCCGACTCGAGCGCGGCGAGGCGCTCCTCCTGGGCGCGGATCCGCCCCTCGACATCCGCACGCCCAAGGACCACCGCCTCGCGCTCGCGCCCCAGGTCCGCAAGGCGGCGCGTGGCATCCTCCTGGCGCAGCGCGCAAGAGCGCGCCTGCTCCTGCGCGCGGGCCAGATCCTCCGAGGCGGTCCGCCGGGCCTCCTCGGCGAGCGCGCGACGCGTCTCGATCCCCGCCAAGTCCGCCACGGTTCGCGCCTGCGCGGCCTGCGCACAGGCGCACCGGTCCTCGAGTTCGGCCCGCCGCGCGCGAAGGGCGTCCGCCTCGGCTTCCAGGCGGCGCAGACGGGAGTGCCCCAGGGAGGCGCGCGCGGACCGCACCTCCAGTTCCAGCTCGCGGTATCGGCGGGCGCGCGAGGCCTGGCGCCGGATCGACTTTAAGCGCCCGTCCACCTCGTCCCGGATGTCCGTCACGCGAAGGAGGTTCTGCTCGACGCGCTCCAGCTTGAGCATCGACTGGTGGACATGCGCGCGGAAGCGGCTGATCCCGGCCGCCTCGTCCAGGATCGCCCGCCGGTCCTGCGCCGTCCCCTGCACGAGCGCGCCGACCCTTCCCTGCTCGATCACGGAGTAGGCGCTGACCCCGATCCCGGTGTCGAGGAAGAGCCCCTTGATGTCGCGCAGGCGGCACGGCTGGCGGTTCAGGAGGTATTCCGACTCCCCCGTCCGGTACAGGCGGCGCGTCAGGGCGACTTCGCTGTGCGGGATCGGCAGCGTGGCGTCCTGGTTGTCGAACAGGAGGGTGACCTCGGCATACCCGGAAGGCTTGCGGTCGCGCGACCCGCGGAAGACGACGTCCTGCATCTCCTCGCCGCGCAGCGACTTGGCCGACTGCTCGCCGAGCGCCCAGCGGATCGCATCGACAACATTGCTCTTCCCGCACCCGTTCGGGCCGACGAACCCGGTGATCCCCCCGCGGAAGTCGAGGACCGTGCGGTCCGCGAACGACTTGAACCCGAACGCCTCGAAACGGACCAGCCTCACGACGCCCCCCGCCCCGGGCCGTTGCGCCGAACGCCTCCCCGCGAACCTCCCGGCGAGCCGCGCCGTCCGCGGGCGGGCGCGCCCTCACGCACCGACTTCAACTCCTCGACGAAATCCTGCGCGTCCTGGAACTCCCGGTACACGGAGGCGAACCGGACATACGCCACCTGGTCGAGATGCCGCAGCGCATCCATGACCAGGGTTCCGATCTCCGCAGAGGGGACCTCGCGGTCGAACCGGCGCGTGATCTCCCGCTCGATCCCGTTCACCACCTCCTCGATGCGCACCTGGGGGACCGGCCGCTTCTCGCACGCCTTCAGGATCCCGGAGAGGATCTTCGTCCGGTCGAACGGGACGCGCGTGCCGTCCTTTTTCACCACGCGCAACGGGGCGTGTTCGAGACGCTCGTACGTCGTGAACCGCCGCTCGCACGAGAGGCATTCGCGCCGCCGGCGGATCGTCGCGGCCTGGTCGCGCGATCTCGAATCGACCACCCGGTCGCGGTCCACATGACAGTACGGACACTGCACCCGTTCGCCTCCTTACCGCTCGACATGCGGCGGAACCAACCGCCACGCAACGACTTGTATCGGCTTCTACAACGTGCTCCATGAACCGAAAAGAGCACTCAACCCCAAGTGCTGGTGGCCATAAGATTCTCTGACACCAGGGATTGAAGTCAAGTTATCCTGCTTGCGTGGGGCTCCATGCGGAGTAGAGGCACGCTCCCGGCGGGGTGGGTGCTCGTGGTCGCGATACCGCTCGCCTGCGCCTGGCCTGCGCTCGCCGACCCGGCGGAGTGGCGGGCCGAATACCACGCCCGTGCGGAGGCGCTCGCGGAGGGGGACGCCGAGGGACACTTTGCCCTCGGGGACTGGTGTCGGCAGAGAAAATTCGAATGGTACGCGAGGATCGAATTCGAGAAGGCGCTCGCGGCGGACCCGGCCCATCGCCGGGCGGGTCAGAACCTGGAACGATTGGGGGGACCGATCCGCCCGGCCGCGGCCCGGGGCGACCCCGCGCCGCTTCTTACGGAAGTCCCGGCGCAGCTCGGGTGGCACCGGATCCAGGCGCGCGAGATCACCGACCGGCATGGGAATACAGGGTACTGGCTGCAGATCCCGGAGGCGGCGATCCACGGGGAGCCGTTGCCGTTCGTCATCGTCTACACCTGGAACGCCTCCGTCGGCCAGCGCGCGCTGGACAGGGACATCGAGGCCTGGGACGGTTTCGCCGGGTTCGTCGCGATCCCGTTCGGCTACCATGTGGAAACGTACTCGCATTCCGCGTTGATCCTCCGGGCACTCCACGACGCAGGGTACGCGACTGCCCCCGACTCCCGCATGGTCGTCGAGGACCGTACGCGCCAGATCCACAGCCACGTCGGACAACACCCGGATGTCTTTCTCTACGGCTTCTGCGAGTCACCGTGGGGCCCGGCCCCGTGGCCCACCGCCTCGCGACCCAGCGGCCCCAACGCCCAGTTGCTGCGCCGGGCGCACGTCTTCATGGGGCTGACCGGCATCGACTACAAGCCGGAAGACCGTGGATTCGACGATGCGAAGGCGCAGGCCGTGACGGACTATTGGAGGACTCTCGGCGTCGAGGATGCGACGATCGAGCGGCGGCCCCGCAGCAGGACCTACCCCGAGAGGGATGGCCACTGCACCCTCGGCCGGGTCCAGGAGCGGGCCCGCGCCTGGTTCGAGGAGCGGCTTCGCGCGAGCGAGAGGGCGACCGATCCCCCCCGCCCCCGCTGATCGGCCCCTTCCTTCGGGCCGCCGGGCGGGCGGTAGGCGAACGACGCCCCCTGACCGGAGATCACGCCGTCACTGCTCCCCTCCCCCTCCTCCCGAGGGCGCGATCGTGATGGTGAAGGGCTTGCTCCCCGTGTAGCCCGCGGCATCCCTCACCTGGATCGTGAAGCCGTAGCTCCCCACCGTCGTCGGCGTCCCGGACAGCGTCGCCGTGGGGTTCCCGCTCGCCGACAGGATCAGCCCCGGCGGCAGCGTCCCCGCCGACTGGCTCCAGACGTACCCCTGGCCCGTGCCGCCCGAGGCGGTGATCGGGGCCGAGTACGCCACCCCCTGCTGCCCGTTCGCAAGGCTGGCCGTGCTGATGACGAGGGGCGGTGGCTCGGTCCCGGGAAGACCCTTGAACGCGTTGGTCACCAGCGTCACGTCGATCCCGTCGATCCTGCCGTTCTTGTCCACATCGCAACTGGAGTTCCACTTCAGCGTATCCGGAGTGGCACCATACCTGTACGCATCCACCACGATCGCGCTGTCGATCCCGTTGACCACCC
>JACQRN010000031.1 GCA_016206515.1 Planctomycetota bacterium
AAGTACACGCGGTACCCCGGGCCGAAAGGGAGGCGTAGTTCGTGGACACCAAGGCCGACCGCCTTGCAATCCCCGAAGTTTCCCATCCTGATCCGGTTGAGCCGGACACGGATCCGGGCGCGGGCGTGGACATCCTTGAGGGAATGGAGCCACTCCCGGAATGGGATCTTCCCGTCTGGCCGGACGTACTCCAGCAACTCCTGCTCGCGAGGTTCCACACTCAAGAATCGTAGTTTATAAACAACTATCTGTCAATGTCCTGGTTTCGCGGGCGGACACTCCTAAACGTATGTTCTGAAAAGAGATCCGAATTTCAGGACGTCGAACTACCGGACAAAGTGGACATCGCGAACGCCGTTCAGAGAGCGTGCTCGATGATCGATGGACGGGGCGTACGCCGCACCAAGCACGCGGGCAGCAAAGCTGCCCGCGGGTGCGGCGTACGGGCGGCCACGGAGGGCCGCCCAGGGTAACGTCAGAAAGTGGTCGAGGGCCACGGATGGCCCCATAGATGGACTGTTGTTTGACTCGTACTGCCTCCGGGCCGCAAAGCGGCCCGCTGGCGCGGCGTACGGGCGGGCACGGATGCCGTCCTCTCCGACCCTTGGGCGTCGTCCGACGTAGCCTCGACGAATCGAACTACTATATGAAACCGTTGCGACAGTCCGCGTTGTTCGTGCACTTCTGAGCCGCTCGACCGCACTGCAGGAATATTTTTTCACGTCCCGCTCAAGACACTATGCACACAACGCTTCAGGGGGGTGACGGGCGGGGGGAAGGGTCAGAGATGCGCGCGCAATTCATCAGCGCTCACGCCAGACTGTCGCAGGATGTCCGCAAGCGTTCCTGTCGCCAGTTCGCGGTGCATCGGGACGACCGTGCGCAAGAAACCGCCCGGAAGGATCTTCTGCATCGAGACGTGGCTCCCTCGCTGGCGCACCCGCTCGAATCCCAAGCGTCCCAGCGCTTTGACGACATCACGGCCCGACACCCTGGGGAGCCGTGCCAAGGGTCAGGCGACGGAAACTTCGACGTGCGTCAGGACGGGAGGCTCCGTCATCTCGGGAAGGTCCCCGGTCCCGAAGGATTCAAGGTATAGATGGATCGCTTCAGTGAGGTTGTCGAGCGCCTCGCGCTGTGTCCGGCCCTGGGACGTGACCGGAGGGTTCACGGATCGCGCCACGTACCAGCGCCCCTCGTGCGCCACGACAGCGGCAAATATTCGGTGATCCCGGATCTTCAGCGCCACGGCCAGCCCCCATCTCCCGTCACGATAAGAGCGGGGTCGGACGCGAGCCCCAGGGCGGAGAGATCCTCCCCCTCCAGGTGCAGGGCGACAGCCTCGCGCAGGTTCGTCACCGTCCCGTCGAGGGTGCGCCCCTGCGTCGTCACCGGAATGCGGAATTTGTCCTGGTACTTCGGGTTCTCGAAACGGCGATCCCACTCCTCCTCATCCGCACGCTCTGCGAGGAAGCGGGCGTACTCCAGGAGCGCCTGTGCCTTATCGGGCGGGAGTGAAGCCACGATCCTGGATGCCTCGTCGATCACCGTGCTTGCGACCGTACTCATGCAGGCAGTCTACCCCATCGGGTGCCTCCGCGCGGGGTGTGTCAGGACCTTCCTGCGAGCCGCTCCGCCACCGCCAGGAGGGCGGCCCCGGGTATCGCCCGAAGCGGGGGGCGCGGCCGTACCGCACCTCGATCGGCGCAGGTGCTTGCGTCGCCACGGCATCGAGCCGAAGATGAACATCATGTTCGGCATCGCCCCGCGCGAGACCGAGGAGACGATCCGCGACGCGCAGGTCGCGGCAAAGGTTCTGCTCTCCCGGTGACGACCGCGGGGAAAATGGGGACCGTCCCTATTTTCCTCGCGCTCGCGGCCTGTCTGTCCGCCGGTTGCGCCCCGTCGCGTGAGGAGCCGGACTGGATTCGCGGGGGCGCGTGGGAAGAGGCGGGGGACGTGATCGCGGTGGGGGTCGGGACGGGACCCACCGATGGAGAGGCGTGCGAACAGGCCCTGGCCGCAGCCCGGGTGGAACTGGCCCGGATGCAGGAAACCCGCGTCCGCGCCGAGACCCGCGATTTCATCCGCGCGATCCGGAGCGAGCACCAGGGGAACGCCACCGTCATGGAAGAGCAGCAGATCGTCTCCCGCGTGGCGACCGAGGCGCGCTCCACGATCGGGCGGACGGCCGTCGTGCCGCCGTATCACCTCGACCGGGACGGTTCCGGCCGCGCCGGTTCCGTTCATCGGGCGTTCGTCCGGGTCCGCGTCGAGAAGCGGCTTCTCTATCCGGGGCAGCGCCTCCAGGGCCTGATCGCCGGCATGGGGGAGGGGGAGGCGCGCGCCAGGGGCCTAGCGGCCTTGGCGCAGGAGTACGAAGGGGAGGGGCTGTTCACCTGGGCGGATCTCTCCCTTCGCATGGCGGTCTCGCAGTCGGGGGCGCCCTCGTCCGTGATCCTCCAGTACGCGTGGTTCCTGAAGAACCGCGGAGACGACCCGGGCGCCTACCGTTGGGCCCGCACCCTTGCGGGGGACGACGCAGCGTCCGACGAGGAGCGCCAGGGCGCGTCCCGGATCATTGCAGCGATCGAGTCCGACCTCGTGGCGGTGGAACGGACCCTCGAGGAGATCGACCGGCTCGCGGTGGCCCGCGCCGACCCCGCGATCCTGCGCGTCACGCGCTCCGGGGATCACCCCTCCCGGGCCAGTTTCGTCGTGGAGGTGCGCGGCCCACCCAGGACACTCGCGTTCCTCTGGCTCGATTCGGACGGCCTCTCCTGGTTGACGGTGGAAGGCGCCCGGGAGCCGTTCGCGGGGAGCCGCACGCTCGACTTCGAGGTGTCGCCGGAGGGCCTCCCTGCGACGCTCTACGTCTGGGCGGTGTCCGATCCCGGGCCCCTGGAGGGGCTCCTGTCGCACATGACGGGCCGCGTGATCCGGCAGGACGGCGAGGCGACCGACGAGGAGAAACTCCTCGCACGTTCGCTCCTGCACGCCCTGCGCCTCTGCGAAACCCCGGGTCGGTCTCCGGCTGCCTCGAGGGTCACCGTGCGGTAGGTTCGGAATCCACGAATCGCTTGCCGTTGTGGATGTGCGCATCTTGACATCCGGACGTTCAGACGTCACGACGCTATCGGGGGTGACAAATGGGCTAGGGTACGAAGCGATCCACCGTCTACTTCGAGCCGGAGTTGCATCATGCGCTGCGCATCAAGGCTGTCCACTCCCGGCGTACGTTGTCCGATCTGGTCAACGAAGCGGTGCGTCTCGCCTTGAGGGAGGACGAGGAGGATCTCGCGGCGATCGCCGAGCGTGCCCACGAGCCGACGATGACCTACGAGCAGTTCCTCAAGGATCTCAAAACGGATGGGAAGATATAGCCTGACATTTACGGAATCCACGACGACGTCCTGCTCGTCGAGGTGATCAAGGTAGGGAACCGTCGGGAGGTGCATCGGGGCATCTGACCCGGGTCCGAGCGATTCGCAAGATCGGCACCCTGCGGGCGGTCCCCTGCCAGACCCTCCTGTACGAGTGGTTCGGAGGTCAAAGATCGCCACCGGTGTGTTTCCGGGGGTAGAATGGCTTCGTATGACGCATCTGGCGATCGACAAGTCGCATGGGAAGCTGGCGGACAGGATCAAGCGCGCGGCCAGATGCCGCCAGCGTGTGCTCTTGCGGGAGCATGGCAAGGATGTTGCGGCACTCGTCTCCTTGGAAGACCTCCAACTGATCGAGAAGATCGAGGACCGCCTGGATGTGGAGGGCGCCCGCAAGGCCCTGGCCGAGATGCGGACCTCCGGAGAGAAACCGGTTCCATACGAGGAGTATCGTCGCGGGCGATTGGGATCGTAGTGGCCTATCGCGTCGAACTCACCCAGTCGGCGAGACGCGATCTTGATTCCCTCCTCCCGGAAATCTTCAAGCGGGTGGACCAACGTATCCGGGCATTGGCGCTCGACCCCCGCCCGCCGGGCGTCAAGAAGATGCAGGGGCCGGGCGGCCTCTATCGCGTCCGGGTTGGGGATTACAGGATCGTCTACCGGATCCAGGACAGAATCCTGCTGGTTCTCATCGTGAAGATCGGCGACCGTCGCGAGGTATACCGGGGGTTGTAGGGGGCGATGGCGTCTTCTACCCGATCCTCCTCCGCGAGTGGCTGGCCGTGGTTCCGTCATCCGATCGAGGTAGGGCGGGGTTTATCCCCGCCCGGCACGCCCGGGCGGACATGAAGTCCGCCCTACCTCTTGAATCTCAAGAACTCCTCGCGAGACGGAAACCGCAGCCGTAGAGGCGGTTCGACGGGGCGCTCCCGTAGCGGCGCGCGGAACGCAGGTCCCCGACGTTGTTGGACCAGGAGCCCCCGCGCAGGACGCGGCGCCCGTCTTCACTCCCAGGCCCAGCCGGATCCACCTGCTCCCCGCTCCCGTACGTTTCTGCGTACCAATCCTGGCACCACTCCCATACGTTCCCGTGCATGTCGAACAATCCCCACCCGTTCGCGCGCTTCTGCCCAACAGGGTATGTCCGGCCGCCGTTGGCGAAGTACCACGCGTACTCTCCCAGACGGGCCTCGTCGTCTCCGAAACCGTACCGCGTCGTCGTCCCGGCGCGACACGCATACTCCCACTCCGCCTCCGTCGGCAGGCGGTACGTCACACCCGCCTCCCGGGCGTTCAGCCTCCGTATGAACTCCTGGCAGTCGTCCCACGAAACCCGATCCACGGAGAGATCCGCCCCCTTGAATCCCGACGGGTCGCTTCTCATCACCGCCTCCCATTGCGCTTGCGTCACCTCCGTCACCCCCATGTAGAACGGCCTTGTGATCCTCACGCGATGTTGTGTCTCGTCGTCGTCCCGTCCTGCCTCACTTGCCGGGCTCCCCATCAGGAACTCCCCGGCGGGGATCAGGCGGAACCGCATTCCGAGCGGGTTGGTGATGTTCTCGCGAGCGGCACGTTCGGCGGTGTCCACCGCCTCGCGGGCCCGCCGAGCAGCGTCCGCTTCTCGTGCCCGCGCAGCTTCCGTCTCTCGCCACCGCTGCAGGACAGGGAGGCGCATCCCCTCGGGCGTCTGGCAGAGTTGGCGCAGCGCCACGGCCGCCCGGTTGTCGAACCGCTCGGCCTGGATGTACGCAAGTGCCGCCTCCCCGATCCGCCCTTCCGCCTCGTGTTCGAGCCCCTCGTTGGCGTGGCGGATGTAGAGAGTCTCCCGCAGGTACGCCAACTGGGAGTCGATCAGCCGCTTGTAGTGGTCGTTCGCCTGCTCCCTCGCTGCGGTGTACTGGTCGAACGCCCCCTCCAGGTCGCCGCGGGCGAACGCCATCTGGGCGGACTCGTACGCCCGGCGGGTCTCCAGGGGGATCCGCTCCTGCCGGACGCGGAGCGCCGTCTGCGCGATCCCCGGGACCGCGTGCCCCCAGCCGTTGTCGACCCGCGCCAGAAGATCGTCCACGCCGCTCCAGTCGCCGTCCTGGAGGCCGTGGGCGAGCGTTTGCGACAGGAGCGGCTCCAGGGCGATCGGGACGACATCCGACAGGAGGTCCATCCACTCCGGATCGCCCCCCCATTTCAGCGCGTCGACGGCCGCAAGCACACCGCTCCAGTCGCGATTCCCGATCAACCCGTCGAGCAGGTCTGCGCCGATCCCGATCCTCTGGCGGGCGGCCGCTGCCTTGACTTCGTACCAGTAGGAGAGCGCCTCCCCGGTCGTGCTGTACGTCTCCATCTGCTTGGCGTCCGCGAGCGCCGCCGTCGCGCCGGCGGGATCCTGGCGCGCCGAGGCGGCGGCGCTTTGCAGCGCGCGATCCAGATCCACGACGTGCAACGCTGCCGAAAGAAGATCGTTCCCGGCGAGGATATCCCCGATGGGGGGACCGCTTCCTCCGGTCTGCTGGACGCGTTGGAGAGCGACCCATCCGATGGCGCGATGAACGGCCCTGCCGGGCTCGCTCTCCGGGGGGTGGCGTTCCCCGAGCCCCCGGAGCAGTCGCAGGGCGATGTCGAACCGTTCCCCCTCGATCATCCGGATCGCTTGCTCGTAGTCGTTCCGGTCGATCGTGGTCGCGAACCGCACATCCGGGTCCGGGGGGGTGCTGTAGATGTCGGGGAGCGGAAGCGACATCCCCCCGGTGGACGGTGCCCGGGAGGCGCGCACCCTCGCCAGATGCCCGGCCCCTGGGGAGCCGGCCGTCCGGGCCGTCTGGAGAGAGAGGACGCCGACGTCGACCACGCCGATCCCGTCGTACCTTCCGCTCGACTCGCGCGTGAACCGGTCCGGCACGACCGGCAGGGGGACGTAGAGGGTGATGCTCCCCGATTCGACCGTCACCAGTTCCATCCCCGCCTCGAGCCCCGGCACGAGAAGCCGGAACGCCCCGTCGGATGACGACGTGGTTTCAAGACGATGAAGCCCCTCGCGGGTCTGGAGAGAGCCGCCCCGGACGCGGAGTTCGACGACCCGGGGAGGGGAGACCGACCCGGATACGACGACGAACCCGGGGTGGAGAGGGATTTCCAGGAGCTTCCCGTTATGGGCGCGCTCGACCAGGATCTCCTCGGAACGGGTGAGGTACCCGGGCGCCTGGACGCGCAGGAGTTGCCGCCCGGGGGGGAGGTCGAACGCGGCGTCGCCGCCCGACGCCTGCCGGGCTCCCAGGGCGATACTCGCCTCCGGAACCTGGACATCCGAGAGCGCGTCGACCACGCGCAGGGCGACATGGACGCGGTTGGGGACGACGAGCGCCGGCTCTTCCAGGGAATTAGTCTGGCGGATCATCTGGGGTTCCTGGACGCCGCCGGTCCGTTCGAGCGTGCGACGGCGGGTCTCCTCGAATACGCGCGTGAGCCCCGCCTCGCCCGACCCGGCCAGCGCATCAATCGATTCGGACAGGGCGCCGGTGAAGGGGGAGGGCGCCCCGGGGCCGGGCGCCTCGGCGAAGCGGCCTTCCTTCGTGCCGTAGACGACCCATTCCTCCGCAGGGCGCAGGATGGCGCCCCTCGGCGGGCCCATGGCGCGGGTCCGGCAGGCGTCGATGATCACCATCGCCGCAATCCGGGCGCCGTTCCCCCGGGCCGCGCCCTTCGCCTCGGCGATCCAGGCGGAGAGGTCGCTGCTCCGGATCACCCCTTCGTACCCTCCGGCGCCGGCTTCCCGCGTGTAGTGGGTGAAGAGGCACGGCGTCCCCTGGTCGTCGATGGTGCCGTGCCCCGTGTAATAGAACAGGAGCAGATTCCCCTCGCCGCGGGCGCGGCGGCCGAACTCCAGGATCCCGTTCTCGATCGATTGCAGGTTGACGTCGCCTCCCGCGAACCGGCGTACCTGGCTGCCCGGAATACCGCACGACTCCGACAGGGCGCCGGCGAGCCGATCGACGTTGTTCGCCGCGAATGGGATGTTCCAGGAGGAAGCCTGGTAGGTGTCCGCGGCCACGAGGATGGCGAAGCGCGTCCCCACGCCAGTCCCGGCGACATCGCCTCTCCAGCGGATTTCCTCGGGCGCGATCAGGCCGGCGAGAGGTTCGCTCGTCCGCGCCGTGGACCGCGTCCCGTGAAGCCCCGTAGGGTCCATCGGTCCTGTACGGCGCGGCGGCGTTTTCCGGGGGTGTGGACCTTCCCCCAGATAAGGACATTGAAAATCGGTACTGAACGACACGATTTTCAAGTATAGTTATTCCGGTGAGTCTGCCACGCGCGGCGGGACGGGAGGTCCTTCGGCTGCTGACGCGCGGCCCCGTCGTCGCCCTGCTGGGGCCGCGCCAGTGCGGGAAGACCACGCTCGCGCGCCGGATCGCGCGGGGGCGCGTGTGCCACTATTTCGACCTGGAGTCCCCTCGGGACACCGCGCGGCTGGAGGAGCCGCAGCACGTCCTGGAGCCCCTCCGGGGGCTCGTTGTCATCGACGAGATCCAGCATCGGCCGGAGCTCCTCGAGCTTCTTCGGGTCCTGGCCGACCGTCCCCGGATGCCCGCGAGATTCCTGATCCTGGGGAGCGCCTCCCCCTATCTG
>JACQRN010000336.1 GCA_016206515.1 Planctomycetota bacterium
CTCCTCGCGTGTCAGACCGCGCTCTTCGGGGACCGCCCCGCGGGGTTCCGCTGGATCTCGCTCCTTCTGCACGCCGGAGCCTGCCTTGGGGCGTATCGGCTGCTCCTCGCCATCGGACGCCCCACGGGAGAGGCGCGCCTGGCCACGGCCTGGTTCGCCTCCCATCCCCTGCAGGCCGGGACCGTGCCGTACATCTCGGCGCAACCTGGGATCCTGTGCGCGGCCCTCTCCCTGTGGGCCCTTCACCACTACGCGCGCGCCTCGCGCGCCGGCGCGCGCTGGCGATGGGGCGCATGCGCCGCGCTGACGTTCGGCGCCGCCCTGGCGAAGGAGCCTGGCCTGCTCCTTCCCGCCGCCTTCGTCCTGGTCGATCTCCTGACGCCTTGCGAGGCGCCGGCGCGGCGCGCGCGAAACCTGCGCGTGGCCATCCTGGTCGCCGCCCAGGCGGCAGGCATGCTACTGGTCGCGAGGGACATCGCCTCCCTGACGGAGCACCGCGCGAGCGGTCGGGTTCTCGCGTTCGCCCGGCAGCAGGCCCAGGTCGTCCCGCGCGACTACCTCCTCGGCTGGCTCTGGCCCCACCGCCTCGAGATCCACTACGGCGACATGCACTACGACGCCCCGCCCTCCCCGGCGCCGGACGCGGCGAAGTGGGCGGGATTCCTGTTCTGGCCCGTCGCGGCCACCGCCCTGCTCGCCTTGCGGCGCCGCGCCCCGTACCCGGCGGGGATGTTCCTCTGGGGGCTCCTGTGGCTCCTGCCGACGAATTCGTTCGTCCCCCTCGGACAGATTCGCTTCGACCACCACGGGTACCTCTCCTCCGTCGGATGGGGGGCGCTCTGCGCCTGGGCGCTCGTCCGCGCGGCGGGGCCACGCCTTGCCGCGGCATCGGCCGCCTGCCTCCTGCCCCTCCTGGCACAGTTGTGCGACCGGGCGTCCCGGTGGGGGGAGCCGACGCGGCTATGGGGTTCCGCGGTCGCGACGACACCGCTCGCGCCGGCTGCGCACAACAACCTCGCGTACTACGACCAGCGTACCGGGAACGCGCTCCACGGGGCGCGCGGCTTCACACACTCCCTGGCGACCGGCTTCAGCCCGAAGTCGCTCGGCAACCTGGCGGGGTGCCTGGCCGACCTGGGGAGGACGGACGAGGCGGCCGCGCACCTCCGCTCGGCGCTCGCGCGGGATCCGGCGCTCCTGCCGTTCTGGGCGGGGCTTGCCCATCTCGAGTACCTGCGGGGCGATGTTCCACGTTCCGCATCCGCCCTGGCGGAGGCGCTCCGGCAAGGCGCCCTGCAACAGAAGACGCAGCGGGCGTACGACGAGATCCAGCGGATCTTCCTGAACCAGGACCCGCGGGACGCGCGACGGTGGGTCCTGGTGGGGGAGGCGCTCGACGCGGCCGGACACGCGGACGCCGCGCGGGAACTCCGCTCCGTGGCGGCGAGGCGCTTCCCGGAGGACCCGAGGTTCAGGACGGAATGAAGAGTTCCCTACCCGGTCTCGTCGAGCTGGGCTCCGACCCCGAGGGACTCCAGGAGCATCTTCAGGACCGACTCCTGGATCGACATCGCCGCGTCAAGCGCCTGGACCGTGGTACCCTGTCGCGCCTGGGCCTGCTGGAGGGCGGCCGCCTGGAGCGCGCCGTTCTGCGATAGGGCCGATACGTTGCCGCTGTCCATGCGATCCCTCCGTATCCCTGTTTCGGCGCTGATCCCATGGATCTTTACATGCGCCATAACATCTTGTGCCATACCCTGTTCCATAATCGATCCAATTTCGTCTCCTCCGCTGCCTCTCTTGCCATCCGCCCTTGCATGGGAGGATGGATTGCGGATCCTGACGGAGCGCTCACGAGGGGCAGAGACGATCTTCGCGGAAGGGAGCGGCGTCTACCGCGGCCCGGAGGAGCAGGGCAGGTTCCGGTTCCAACTCACAGCGAACAGCCAGGGACACATGCGCCTCGTCGCTTACCGGACGATCGGACCGACGTTTCTCGACACCTCCTGGGACGGGACAACAGGGATCGCATACGCGCCGACGTACGCTGGACGGAAGGGGAGCGCCTGGCGCGGAGATACCCCTCCGCCGGGGTGGGCTGGCGCGCTTCCATCCTTGCTGTGGGGGAGGGAAAGCGGTGCGCGCCTAGTCTCCGAGGAGCCCGGGGAGTGGGTTGTAGAGCGCCCTGCCGGGGAGGGTGTGATCCGAACCATCTACGCGACCGACCGGCTCGTCCCCCGCACGGAGTCTCTCATCAGGGATGAGGAAACGCTTCGCATCATCTATGGGGGCGCGGATTTCGTTCGCGACGCGCGGACGGGGTTCGTCTGGCCGATACGCCTGCGACTGGAGGACGCCGCGCGTTCCGAGACGGTGACCCTCACCATCTCACGGGTCCGCCTCAACCCGCGCGTGAAACCCGCCCGGTTCCGGACGACGCTTCCCCCCGGCGTGGAGCCGGACGGGGCGCTGCGGTAACGCAACGAAGAAAGACGGCTCTGTTTTCCACAAAAAGAATTGGTGTCTGTCCCTAATTACCGCGGAAACGCCTCCGTCCCGCCGCCCACGTTGAGGACCGCGCCAGTGACGTACCGCGCCCCCTCGGAAGAGAGGAACAAAACCGCCTCGGCCGCGTATCTCGCGTCGATCGGCGCCTCGCCGGCGACCGAGCGCTCGCGGTATCGCGCCAGGACCGCCTCCGGCGTGACCCCTTCCCGCGCGGCGCGGCGAGCGACGAACGACGAGAACAGGGGCGTGTCGACGGCGTCCGCAGCAAGCGAGTTCGCCGTGATCCCCTCGCGCCCCAGTTCCGCGGCGAGGTTGCGCACGTAGTGGACGAGCGCCGCCTTCGAGGCGCCGTACGCCGCGGCACCGCGGCCCGGGGCGAGGGCTGCCTTCGAGGCGTTGTAGACGAGCCGCCCGCCGGTCCCCTGGTCGCGCAGCAGCGCCACCGCGCCGCGTGTGCAGGCGACCGCGCCGCCGAGGTTCACCGCCATCTGCCGCGCGAGTTCCTCGTCCGGGAGCGAGGCCGCCTCGGAGAGTTCGGGCGCCACCCCCGCGCTGTAGAACAGGATGTCGAGCCCGCCCCATTCCCGCACCAGCCGGGGGAAGAGCGCACCGACCGAGGCGGCGTCCGTCACGTCCGCCTCCTGCGTCCGCAGACGGTCCGCGTGGGGGGCGGGAACCTCCCGCGCGAGGCGCGCGAGCGAGGCGCCGTCCCGGTCCGCAGCGAGGACGTTCGCCCCCTCCTCCAGGAATCGAAGGACCGCGGCGCGCCCGATCCCGCTGGCACCCCCGGCGACGAGGACGACGGATCGAGCGAAGGCCCGCTCGGAACCCCAGGACGCCTCGATCTTGCGCCGTTCCAGGGGCCAGTACTCCATCCGGTGCGCGTCGGCGTCCGCCAGAAACTCGAACTTCCCCAGCCCCTCGACCCCGTCGAGGACCGACAGGACCGTACGGTAGCAGACGGAGGCCGCGCGCGCCTGCGGGACGGTCGCCCCCGCCGTGACGAGCCCCACGCCCGGGACCAGCGCCGTCTTGGCCCAATCCGGCAGGGGAGGCCGCCCCTCCGTCTCGATCCGGGCGTGGTACGCCTCGTAGGCCGTCCGGGCCTCCTCCACGCACGCGCGCAGGCGAGCCGGGTCCGCGGCCGCATCGCGCGGGATCCAGAGGGGACGCACCCCCGCGCGCAGGATGTGCTCGGGAGTCGTCATCCCGGTCCCATAGGCCGCTTCCAACCGGGGAGATTCGAGCGCGGAAAGCACCTCCGGCGAATCGTCCAGGTGAAGGACCACCCTGCGCCCCGTGCCGAGCGCCCCCCGCAGCGCCGGCAGGACGCGCATCGCGGCGTTCGATGGGGCGCGCGCCTCGGAGCCGCGCGCCTCAGCGCCGCGGGCCGCGGAGGGCCAGACGGGCGAGGCGAACAGGCGCCGCCCCCGCCGCCGCGCCTCGATATACCCCTGCGCGCGGTCGAGGAGCCCGCGGAGAGCGGCGTACGCCCCCTCGGCGTCCTCCCCCCACGCGACCAAGCCGTGCCGCGCCAGGCAGAGCCCGCGCACGCGCGCGACCCCGGACAGCCGGTCGGCGAGCGCCTTTGCCAGCGTGAACCCGGGATGCACGTACGGGACCCAAAGCACCGAATCCCCCCAGGCGGCGCGCGCGTGCTCCTCGGACCGGTCGTTGTCGGTCAGCGTCATCGTCGGGACGTCGTGCGTGTGCACCACGAACCGCGCCTCCAGGAGCGCGTGCAGGGGGGTCTCGATCGAGGGGACCGGGTCGCGCTCCGGCGCGTGCATGCACCGCCGCAGGAAGGCGAGCATCCCCTCGTCGGTCATCTCGGTGCGGTCGCGGATCCTCCGGGCGCGCGCCAGGTCGAGATGCGCCAGCCCCCGAGCCTTCAGCGTCGCGAGGTCCGTCCCGCTCCCCTTGATCACGAGGGTCGGGACGCGCTCTCCCCAGGCGTCCTCCTCCTCCAGCTTGACGGAGGTGTTCCCCCCGCCCGGCTGGACGAGCGAGGCGTCCGCCCCGATCCGCCGGGAGAGCGCCAGGAGCGCCTCCACCGCCTCGCGCGCGCCATCGACCACGCGCCCATCGTAAGCGGCCCGCCCCGTCGTACAATACGGGTCCTATGGGGACCGCCACGGGGGTCGTTCCTGCCACAACCCCGGCGCTCGGGCGGTTCGTCGCGGACCTGGAGGCGCTGACGCTGCGACACCCCCAGGAGCACGCGCGCGTCTTCGCGATCGCCGACCGCCTGCAGGCGCTCCTGGCGGAGCCGGACGTGGTCCCCACGCGCCTGATGAAGCCGCTGCCGGACCGCTACCGCCGGAACCTCCTGCACCGCGACGCGCAGAACCGCTTCGTCGTGATGGCGCTCGTCTGGGGGAAGGGGCAGTTCACCCCGGTCCACGACCACGGGGCGTTCAGCGTCGTGGGGGTCTACCGCAACCGCCTGGAGATCACCAACTACATGCGCACCGACGACCGCAAGAGGGAGGGGCGCGCGACCCTCGCCGCGACCGTGCGGAACGTCGGCCGCCCCGGCTCGGTCTTCCATGTCGTGCCGCCAAGCGAGGAGATCCACACCGTCGGCAACTCGTACCCGGAGGCGGCCGTCTCGATCCATGTCTACGGCCGGGAGATCGAATGGGTGAACGTCTTCGACCTGGCCGCCGGGACCGTCCGCCGGTCCGACCCGCTCGCCTACCACAACGACCTCTGACGTGGCCTCGATCCACCCGTTCCGGGCGTGGCGGTACGACCCGGCGAAGGTCGCCGACCTGTCGCGGGTCGTCGCGCAGCCGTACGACAAGATCGACGAGCCGCTGCGCCTGACCTACCTGGCACGGCACCCGCGCAACGCGGTCCGCCTGATCCAGTCGCGCGAGGACCCTGTGCGCCCCGGCGTCACGCGCTATCGAATTGCCGCGGAAACGTTCGCCGCCTGGCGCGCGGACGGGACGTTCACGCAGCACCCGGACGCCGCGGTCTACCCCTCGGCGGTGCAGTACAAGGACGCCGCGCTCCGGGAGCGAACCCGCCGCGCGCTGACGGTCCTGCTGTCCCTCGATGCGCCGGGGGCCGGCGTGCGCGCGCACGAGAGGACGCTCGAGGGCCCGAAGGCGGACCGCCTGAACCTCCTGCGCGAGATGCGCGCCCATGCCGGGCAGATCTTCATGCTGTACGACGACCCCGAATGCCGCGTGGAGGCGGCGCTCGAGGGGCGCACGGAGGTCCCGCCGCTCCTGTCGGCCCAGGACGACGACGGCTGCTCGCACCGGGTCTGGGCCGTCTCGGAACCGAGGATCATCGACGCGATCCGGGACGCCCTGCGCGACCGCATGCTCATGATCGCCGACGGCCACCACCGCTACGAGACGGCGCTCGCCTACCGCTCCGAGCAGCGCGCGACCGGCCGCAGCGAGGGGCCGCACGACCGCGTCCTCGTGACGCTCGTCAACATGAAGGACGAGGGGCTCACGATCTTCCCGACCCACCGCCTCGTGCACAGCGTGAAGGGGTGGGACGCGTCCGCGCTGCGCAGGCGGCTGGCGGAGTTGTTCGACATGCGGGAGGCCCCCGCCGACGCCGACGCGGCGCTCTCGACGCTCCCGAAGGGAAAACCAGGGTTCGTGCTGGCGCTCCCGTCGGGCCAGGGAGCCGCGCTCTGGACGTGTTCGCTGAAAGCCGGCGTCGACCCCGTCGCGCGGATCGCCGGGGATTCCCCCGCCGCGATCAAGCGGCTCGACGTGTCGGTCCTCCACCAGATGGTCCTGGAGCCGCTCCTGGGGATCGACGCGGGGGCGCTCGCCGCGGAATCGAACGTGCACTACCGCCGGCACGCCGCACAGACCCTCCGCGAGGTCGCCGGGGGGAAAGTCCAGGGGGCGTTCCTCCTGCGGCCGACCCCGATCGAGGCGGTCCGCGACTGCGCGCTCGCCGGCGCGCGGATGCCGCAGAAGAGCACCGATTTCTACCCGAAGCTCCTGTCGGGGCTTCTCGTCTATTCGCTGGACGCGCCGTAGGAAGGGGGGGTATCCGCGTGACCGAACACGATCGTCTCTGGTATCCGGGTCCGACCGAGGTCTCCGAGCCGGTCCTGCGCGCGATGTCCGGAGCGATGATCGGCCACCGCGGGAGCGATTTCCCGGTCCTGTACAAGCGGATCGTCGAGAAGCTCCGAACGCTCCTGGAGACGAAGGGGCGGATCTTCCTTGTCACCTCCTCGGCCACGGGGGTGATGGAGGCATCCGTGCGCAACTGCGCGGCCAAGAGGGTGTTGAGCGCCACCTGCGGAGCGTTCTCCGAGCGGTGGGCCGAGATCGCCAAGGCGAACGGCAAGGAGGTCGACGTCCTCGCGGTCGAGTGGGGGAAGGCGATCAAACCCGAGCAGGTCGACGCCGCGCTCTCGAAGGGGAAGTACGACGCCCTGACCCTCGTCCACAACGAGACGTCGACCGGGGTGATGAACCCCCTGGAAGAGATCTCGCAGGTGATGCGCAAATACCCCGACGTCTGCTTCCTCGTCGACGCGGTCAGCTCCATGGCGGGGGTCCGGATCGCCCCCGAGGCATGGGGGATCGACGTCTGCCTCGCCGGGACCCAGAAGTGCTTCGCGCTCCCGCCGGGGCTCACCGTCGCGTACGTCAGCGAGAAGGCGCTCCGGCGCGCGAGCGAGGTCCAAAACCGCGGCGCCTACATCGACTTCGTCGAGTACGCGAAGTTCGACGACAAGGGGCAGACCCCCACGACGCCGTCGATTTCGCACCTGTACGCCCTCGACGCGCAGATGGACCGGATGGTGAAGGAGGGGATCCCGAACCGCTTCAAGCGCCACCAGGCGATGGCCGAGCGTTCCCGCGCCTGGGCGAAGGAGCACTTCGACCTCTACGCCGAGCGCGGGTACGAGTCGGTCACCCTTACGACGATCCTCAACAACAAGGGAACCGACATCGCCTCCCTCCTCAAGACGCTCAAGTCCAAGCACCACGTCTCGATGGGGGACGGGTACGGCAAGCTCAAGGAGAAGACGTTCCGGATCGGGCACATGGGGGACTGGACCCCCGCCGACCTGACTCAACTCCTCGGCTGGATGGACGAGGCGCTGGGGTTCGGGAAGTGACGTAGGGACGGGTCCGAGGCACCATGCGGAAGTTATGAAAATTGAGCGTTTAGCACTCAATTTTCATGGTACCGTTTCCCCGTGCACAGACCCCTTCACCTGGAACGGATCCGGGAGGCGTTCCGGGTCCACCCGGTCGTCGCCCTCCTGGGGCCCCGCCAGTGCGGCAAGACGACCCTCGCTCGGATGTACCGCTCGTCTCTGGGTTCCGGCGCCCGGACGACCTATTTTGACCTCGAGGACCCCGAGGCGCTCGCCGCGCTACGAAACCCCAAGGCCGTGCTGGGGGAGGCCCGGGGGCTTGTCGTCATCGACGAGATCCAGCGCGCCCCGGACCTCTTCCCGGTCCTGCGCGTCCTGGCGGACCGCCCCCGCCGTCCGGCGCGTTTCCTGATCCTGGGAAGCGCGTCGCGCGACCTGATCCGGCAGGGGTCGGAATCGCTCGCGGGGCGGATCGGTTTCCTGGAACTCCCGCCGTTCTCCCTCGCCGAGACCGGGGACTGGAAGCGGCTCTGGATCCGCGGGGGGTTCCCCCCGGCCTACCTCGCCTCGACGGCGGAGCGCAGCTGGGAGTGGCGCAAGGCGTACGTATCCACCTTCCTGGAGCGGGACATCCCCAACCTGGGGCTCTCCATCCCCCCGCAGACCCTCCGGCGGTTCTGGATGATGTTGACCCACTACCACGGCTCGCCGCTGAACGCCTCGGAAATCGGCCACTCCCTGGGGATGGCCCACACGACGGTCCGGCATTACGTCGATCTCCTGCAGGGAACCTTCATGATCCGCGCCCTGGCGCCCTGGATCGCGAACCTCGGGAAGCGCCAGGTCAGGACCCCGAAGATCTACTTCCGGGACAGCGGCCTGTTCCATTTCCTCGCGGGGATCCGGACCCACGCCGAACTGCTCCGGCACCCGAAACTCGGGGTCTCCTGGGAGGCCACGGCTCTGGAGGAGGTGATCCGGCACCACCAGCCCCCCCCCGAGGAGTGCTTCTTCTGGGGTGTCCACAGCCAGGCCGAACTGGACCTCCTCCTGCTCCTGGACGGGAAACCCCACGGATTCGAGTTCAAGTTCGGCGATGCCCCCCGGGTCACCCGCTCCATGAAAACCGCCCTGGATCTCCTCGACCTCCAGGATCTGAAGGTGATCTATCCCGGGACCCGCCGCTTCCGCATGGACGACCGGATCGAGGCGGTGGGGCTGGAGACGTACCTGGGGGAGTGATCAGCCCTACCCGTACACATCCCGCCGCAACGCGATCTGAACAATGTCGACTACGAGGCGCCTCTCCTCAACGTGGCAGATCGCGCGCCACGCCGCGACCGCCAGGCTGCGGTACCCGGTCAGAGGTCCGAGGAGCGGCCTGCCCAGATGAGGGTTGTCCACGAGCAGGCCAATCTTCCGCCGCACGATCCGCTTGATCCTCTCGTCGATGCGGCGGTCACCCCACCCAATGCAGGGCCGGCCGCGCGAGGAAATCCTCGAGCGCGATGCCGTCGCCACCCACCAGGAGGATGCGATGCGGCCGGAAGGCGGCCTCGAACGCGGCGAGGCCGCGGTGCGCCCGGGGCGCACGGCCGCTCTTGACCTCGATCGCGGTCAGGCGGCGTCCCGCCTTCACGATGAAGTCCACCTCGCGGTTGCGTTCGCGCCAGTAGTACACCGCAAGCGCGCCCGGGGCGGTCTCGTTGGCCAAGTGCGCGCCGACGGCGGTCTCCACCAGGCGCCCCCAGAACTCCCCGTCGGCGCGAGCCTCCGCGAGCGTCAGGCCGGACAGCGCCGTGACGAGCGCGGTGTTGAGCGCCTGCAACTTGGGGCTCGATCCGCGGCTTCGCGCGGCGTCCCCCGCGTACTTCTGCAAGCCGCACACCATGCCGGCGCCCGAGAGCAGGTCGAGGTAATGCGCCAGCGTGGTGGCGTTGCCGGCGTCCTGCAGCTGGCCGAGCATCTTCGTGTACGACAACACCTGGCCGGAGTAGCGGCACGCCAGGTCGAACAGCCGCCGCAGCAGGGCCGGCTTGTCCACGCGCGACATCAGAAGGACGTCGCGTGAGATCGAGGTCTCGATCAGGCTGTCGGCGACGTAGCGCGCCCAACGCGGCGGCTCCCCGATCAACCCCGCCGCGCCGGGATAGCCGCCGTAGAACAGGTATTCGTCCAGCGACCAGCCGAAGGCCGCGCGCATCTCCGCGAACGTCCAGTGTGGCAGGCGCAACAGTTCGAAGCGCCCGGTGAGGGACTCGGCGAGCCCCCGTGCGACGAGGAGCGGCGCGGAGCCAAGCAGCACGACCTTCAGGGGGCACCGCGAGCGGGTGTCCTCGTCCCACAGCCGCTTGGCCGCCTCGGACCACCCCGGGATCTTCTGGATCTCGTCCAGCGCCAGCACGGCGCCCGCCTTGCCGGCCTGTGCGGACACCCGCCGCGCGGAGTGCCACTGCTGGGCGATCCACCCGGCGTCGCGCAGGGTCGGCTCGTCGGCGCTGGCGTAGAGGGCCGCCCCCCCGGCCGCGCCGATCACCTGCTGCACCAGAGTGGTCTTGCCCGCCTGCCTGGGTCCGGCCACGACCTGGATGAACCGCCGCGGCTCGGCGAGCCGCCGGGCCAGTTCGGTCCCGTGGGGGCGCAGGAAACCATCTGCCGTATTGCTCATTTCTATGAGTATTTTTACTCAACCACGCGATCAAAACAACATTCTTCTCGATCACCACCCATACCCGTATACATCCCGCCGTAGGGCCATCTGGACGATGTCGACAACGAGGCGCCTCTCCTCGACGTGGTAGATCACGCGCCACGCCGCCACCGCCAGACGGCGGTACCCGGCGAGCGTACCCGAGGAGGGGCTTGCCCAGGTGCGGGGCACCTACGGCGTTCCGAGAAGGCAGCGAGGTGCTCCGCGACGCGCTTTCCGGATGGGCGGATGGTCCGGGTTCTCTTCATTCCCGCACCCCCAGGAGCGTCGCCGGAGAGATCCCCTGCGCCAGGAGCCCCTCGTCGATCTCGCGGGGGGGGGGCACCCCCGCGCGGACCGCCTGGTTGCGGTGGTAGCGCGCCTGGACCGGGTTCGGGGGGGACCGGAAAAGACAGATCGCCGCCAGGGAAAGGTGGATCCGGCCGGGGGAGGGGTTCCCCTTGAGCGATTCGGTGAACCGCTCGATCGCGCGGTCCGCCTTCGCCTCGCGCAGCGTCGGGTCGAACTCCGACGGGTCGTCCGCGAGGTTCCGCATCCAGGCGAGCCAGCGCGGATCGTCCGGCGTGATCTCGCGCATCTCGCGGGGACCTTCGCTGCCGACACCCTCCCGCGGCGAACGGGGTGCCCTCCCCCACGGCCCCAGGAGCGCCAGGAGCGCCCCGGTCCCGAGGGTCAGAGCGGCGAACGCCGCCACATCGCGGGGAAGCGCTCGCACCGGTCAGGCCCGCGCCGGGGCGGCGGGATGATGCGCGTCGGGCTTCTCCGGGACGTGCCGGGCGAACAGGAGCCTGCCGGCGTGGGTCTGCGTCGTGCTGACGATCGCCACCGGGACCTTCTTCCCGATCAGGGCGCGCCCGTCCTCGACGACGACCATCGTCCCGTCCTCGAGGAATCCGACCCCCTGCCCCGGGTTGTCGCCGGGGCGGAGGATCTCGAGGGTGACCTGCTCGCCGGGAAGGATCGAGGGGCGCAGCGCGGAGGCGACATCCTGCAGGTTGATCGAGACGACCCCCTGCAGGCGCGCGAGATTGTGGAGGTTGAAGTCGACGGTCGCGACGCACGCGTCGAGCATCTTGGCCAGCACCAGGAGCTTCGCGTCCGCGCCACCGGGCTCGTCCGGCACCGAAGTCTCGTCGATCTTCAGGCGCACCGCGGGGTTCTGCTGCAGCTTGTGGAGCACCTCGAGGCCGTGCCGGCCCCGGTTGCGCTTGAGGCGGTCGGAGGAATCGGCGACCTGCTGCAATTCGAGAAGGATGAACCGCGGGACCAGGAGCGGCGCGTCCACCAGGCGCGACTCGCACAGCGGCGCGATCCGACCGTCGATGATCGCGCTGGTGTCGAGCAGGATCGGCCTCTGCCCGCGCTCCTCCTTGCGGAACTCGACGAACGGCAGCGAGAAGCGGAAGGCGGAGCGCGTCTGGGAGATGACCATGGTGAACAGGAACGCGAACAGCAGGGTGAAGAACGACGGGACGATCCCCGAGTCGGCGTCGAGATCCCGGATCGTGCCGTTGAACAGGAGGAGTTTCCCGATCGCGGGCCCCACCAGGCACCCGAGGAGCATCCCCAGAACCAGCGTGGGGACGAAGGAGGCCTTCCGGTGTGTCAGCATCCACTCGAGCGCGACGATCACGAACGCCGCGCCAGCGCCGATCTCGAACCCGATCGCGCGGTAGATCGGGATCTTGTCCGCGTGCGGGGCGAGCGTCGGGACGACCCCCATCAGGATCAGGCCGCTGACGGCGATGAACGCGGCGCGGGCGAACCACAAGAGCATGAGGTCCATCTTACCAGCGTCCGGGCACGCGCGTAGACCCTATGGAATAGGCCGGCCGCTCCGTACTTTTCGTAGGTTGCCTGACCATGGGGGACAGGCAGAGCTACATACGGAGGGCCGACGATGGGACAGGGTACCACGTGGATAGGGGTGGATC
>JACQRN010000032.1 GCA_016206515.1 Planctomycetota bacterium
CCCGGCGAGGCCGAGCGCGAATCCCTCTCGCGGAATCTCGGGGAGTGCACGAAGGGGTGGGATCCAGGCCTGTTTGAGCGCGCGGAGCGGGTTGTCCAGGCCGCGCAGGCGCTCTGCGGGGCGGACGACGCGCTCGTCGCGTCGACGGTCCGCCGCCTCCTCCCGTTCGCGGGCGGTTTCCGCGACACCCTCGCGCGCGCGGGGATCGTCTCGTTCGACGGGCTCCTGGTCCGCGCGCGGGATCTCCTGCGCGACCGCCTCGACGTCCGCGAGAAGCTCCAGTCGCGCTACCGCGCGATCCTCGTCGACGAGTTCCAGGACACCGACCCGCTTCAGGTCGAGATCATCCTGTTCCTCGCGGAGAGGCCGGGCGGGAAGGCCCGCTCCGCGCGCGACGTGATCCCGGAGCCGGGGCGCCTGTTCATCGTCGGGGATCCGAAGCAGTCGATCTACGCCTTCCGCCGCGCGGACATCGAGGCGTACCACGACGTGGTCGAGCGCCAGGTGGGCGGGGAGCGGGGGGGACTCGCGTGCGACCTGACCTCCTGCTTCCGGATGCACGACCGGCTCGTCGGGGCGGTCAACGCCGTCTTTGCGCGCCTGATCGTCCGCGACGGGGGGGTGCAGCCCTCGTACGAGCCTCTGTACCCCCGCCCGGGAAAGGCCACGCTTCCTTCGCAGCGCGTCGAGGTCCGGCTCGCCATGCCGGCGGGAGGCAGGGCGTGGAAAGCCGAGGAAGCGCATGCCGCTGAGGCCGAGGCGCTCGCGCGCTGGATGCGGAGCACCCTCCTGGCGGGCGAAAAGATCGTGGCGAAGGAAGGGGAGCGCACGGTGCGCGCCGGCGATGTCGCGATCCTGTTCCGCGCGATGACCGCCGCGCCGGCGTACCTCGAGGCGTTGCGCCGGTGGGGGATCCCGTTCGTCGTCGACGGGGAGAAGAACTTCTTCCGGACCCAGGAGGTCGCGGATTTCCTGGCGCTCCTTCAGGTGCTCGCGTGGCCGCTCGACGCGCTGGCGCTTGCGGGGGTGTTGCGGTCGCCCCTCGGGGGGATGACCGACGCCGAGGTCGCCGCGCTCGGTTCGGCCGGAGGGTTCGATCTGATGTCGGAAGGAGTCGAGGGTCCCCCCCTGTTCGCCACGCTGCGGGCTTTGCGCGGGGAGGTCCTTCGAATGGGTGCGGGGGACGCGGTCGAGCATGTGCTGGAGAATCTTCCGGTCCTCGAGGCGGAGGCTGCGTCGCGCGGCGAGCAGGCCGCCTCGAACCTCCGGAAGATCGCCTCGCTGGCGCGCGCGCAGGGGGCCGCGGTCGGGCTCGACTTCCCCGCGTGGGTGCGCTCCGCCGCCGAACGGATGGGGGCGCTCGAGGCCGAGGGGGAATCCCCCCTCGCCGAGGAGTCCGCCGACGCGGTCCGCGTCCTGACGATCCACAAGGCGAAGGGGCTCGAGTTCCCGGTGGTGATTGTCCCGGCGATGCAGACGGGGCGCGGCGGCTCCCCCCCGCGCGTGGAGGTGCGCCGGGACTGGGTCACGGGGTGCTTCGGGATCCGGGTGGGGGATCTTCACAACGTCGGCGAGGCGTTCGTGCGCGAGCGGGAGGTCCTTCGCGAGGAGGCCGAGCAGAAGCGCCTCTTCTACGTCGCCGCGACGCGCGCGCGGGAGAGGCTGGTGTTGAGCGGTGCGCGGACTGCCCGGCGCGGCGGCGAGGCGTTCCTCTCCTTTCTGGAGGAGGCGACCGGCGTCCTGGACGGGGAGACTCCCGGCGAGGCGCAGGTCGCGCTCGACGGGGCGAGCCCCGACGGGGCGAGCCTCGCGCGCGTCCTGGAGGAGGTCGATCCGACCCGGCCGGGTGGCGAGGCGCCCCTTGAGGCGAAGGCGAAGTGGCCGGACGCGGATGCGCTCGTGCGGATGTGGGAGAAGCGTCGCGCGCACGCGGAGTCGGTCGGCGCGGTCAAGCGTTCGACGGCTCCCTCCCGTCTGCACGGGGAGGAGGTGGGCTCGCGGTCGGGCGTTGGCGCCGCCCCCCGGGACGTCGCGTCGATCACCGGCACCGTCGCGCACCGGATCCTCGCGCGGATCGATTTCGGCGAAAGCGCGCGGTCGCTGGCGCGGCTGCTCGATCCGGTCCTCGACGGGGCACTCCCCGCGCACCTGAAAGGCCGGCGAGGCGACATCCGCGGGGATGTCGACGGGGTGCTCGGCAGGTTCTTCCGGTCGCGGGTGTTCGCCGACATCGCCCGCAGCCGGATCCTCGGGCGCGAGGTCCCGTGCCTGGCGCCCGTGCCGGAGGACGGCGTCCTCCTCCCGATGGAGGGGGCGATCGATCTCCTCCTGGAGCGGGACGGGGAGGCGGTCGCGGTGGATTACAAGAGCGACACGGTCGCTTCCGGGAAGGAAGGTGAGCGGGCGAAGAAGTACCTCGGCCAGGGAAAGGCGTACGTCCGTGCGGCAGGCGAGGCCCTGGGGCGACCTGTCGCATTCGAAGTCGTCTTTCTGCGCACGGCGTCGCGGGTCCGTCTCCTGCCTCCCGTCTCCTGACTTCTGTCTCCTGTTCCCGCCGTGCTAGATTCCCCCTCCCGATGCCCCGCCTCGGCGCGCTCCGCGAAGTCCCCTACATGGGCGTGATCTACGTCGTCGCCGAGGCCGCGAAGCTCGGGTACTTCAACGGCCACCCCGACTGGGACAACCTCGGCCAGGGGCAGCCGGAAGTCGGTCCGCTCCCGGGGGCGCCGCCGCGCCTGACGCGCGCCTCCTTCGGCATTGCGGACTGCGCCTACGGCCCGGTCCACGGCATGCCGGAGCTGCGCGAGGCGGTGGCGGGCCTCTACAACCGCACGTTCCGCCGTGGGAAGCGGTCGAAATACGGCGCCGAGAACGTGGCGATCGCCGCCGGTGGGCGCGTGTCGCTCTCCCGAGCCTTCGCGGCGCTCGGTCCGGTCCGCTTCGGGTATTTCACCCCCGACTACACCGCGTACGAGGATCTGTTCCGGTTCTTCCCGCAGGTGACACCGGTGCACATCCCCCTGCCGGCGGCGGGGGGGTTCGCGATCCCGCCCGCGGAACTGTCGCGTACGGTCGCGCGCGAGCGGCTCAAGGGGCTCCTGGTCTCGAACCCGTGCAACCCCACGGGCCGGACGATCCGGGACGGGGAGCTCTCCGCCTGGGTCGCTCTCGCGCGCGAGCGGGACGTGACGATCCTCTTCGACGAGTACTACTCGCAGTACGCGTGGGAGGGCCCGGCGCCGGTGAGCGCCGCCTCGCACGTGGAGGATGTCAACCGCGATCCGGTGCTCCTGTTCGACGGACTGACGAAGAACTTCCGCTACCCCGGCTGGCGCCTGGGGTGGACCGTGGGCCCGCGCGACATGATCGAGACCGTCGGGTGCGCCGGGAGCGCGATCGACGGGGGGTGTCCGCGTCCCCTCCAGCGCGCGGCGTTGAAGCTGCTCGAACCCGCGCGCGCCCGGCGCGAGACCGACGCGATGCGCCGCGCGTTCCGCCCCAAGCGCGACCTTCTCCTGCGGCGTTTGTCGGAGGCCGGGGTCCGGTTCCCGACGCCATCCGAGGGAACCTTTTACGCCTTCGGCTCGATCGCGGATCTGTCTCCGCCGCTGAACGACGGCATGCGTTTCTTCCGGGAGGCGCTCCACGCCAAGGTGCTCACCGTTCCCGGATCTTTCTTCGACGTCAACCCGAACAAGCGTCGCAAGGGGCCCTCGCCGCTCTCCTCCTGGGTCCGCTTCTCGTTCGGTCCCCCGATCCCCTCGGTCCGCCGCGGGGTCGAGAGGCTGTGCGGGATGATCGCCGGGGCGCGAGCGCGGCGCCTTCACCGCATGGCCGCTCCTCGTTCTGTTGTGGTACGGTAGCGGCGCGTCGTCTGCCCCGTCGTCCAACGGTAGGACACCAGACTCTGGATCTGGGTATCTAGGTTCGAGTCCTAGCGGGGCAATAAGGGTTTGAACCGCTCCACATCGAGCCCCTGCGCGGCCACCATCGCGAGGTCCTCCTCGGGCTCCGTGCCGGGGCGGGTGAGGTAGTTCCCCATCAGGACCGATGTCGCGCCGGCGCGGTAGAGGTCGGCCTGGCGGTCGCCGACGCACTGCTGGCGGCCGCCGCAGACGCGCAGGTCGATCTCGGGGAGGACCAGGCGGAAGACCGCCGTGATCTGCAGGCACTTCTCCGGGGAGAGCGCCTCCCGGAGCGCCAGGGGCGTGCCGTGGACGCCGATCAGGAAGTTCAACGGAGAGGTATCGACGTCCAGGTCGCGCAGCGTGAAGGCGAGGTCGACGCGGTCCTCGTCAGTCTCGCCCATGCCGACGATCCCGCCGGAGCAGACGAACAGGCCGTGCTTCTTCGCCAGCCGGATCGTCTCGAGGCGCTCGTCGAAGGTGTGCGTCGTGCAGATCGAGGGGAAGAACCGCCGGCTCGTCTCGATGTTGTGGTTGAGCCCCTCGAGGCCGGCCTCCTTCAGGCGGAGGATCGTCCTCTCGTCGAGGATCCCGAGCGAGGCGTCCGGGACGATCCGCCCCTGCGCCTTGATCGCGCGGATCATTTCGAGAACCTGCTCGACGTACGCCTCCGGCTCGTAGGCGAGCCCCTTCGATGCGATCACGACGCCGAAACGGTTGGCGCCGTTGCCGGAGGCCTCCGCGGCGGCCTTCAGGACCTGCTCGACCGGCAGGAGCTTGTAGACCGGGGAGTCGGTCTTGTGGTGGCCCGACTGGGCGCAGAAGGAGCAGTTCTCGCTGCACCCGCCCGCCTGGGCGTTGACGATGGAGCAGAACGAGACGCGCTTCCCATGGTGCTTGCGCCGGACTTCGTCCATCCGGTCGAGCCAGGAGTCGACCTCCGCCTCCGGCCGTCGAAGGAGGGCGAGCGCCTCGGCGCGCGTGATCCTTTCGCCGTCGAGAACCTTCCGTGAGATGTCGTTGAACGGCTGGGGAATCACGGGGCCATCATACCGCCAGATGATGTTTCCAGACGGGCACTGTCTCCTTGATGCGGTCGATGATCCAACGGCAGGTTTCGAACGCCTCGGCGCGGTGTCCGGAGGCGACCGCGATCGCCACCGCTGCCTCGCCGGCGGGGACCGGCCCCGTGCGGTGGACGACGGCGACCGCGAGGATCCCGGCGCGCGCGCGCGCCTCCCGGGCGATCCGCGCCAGCTCCCGGCGCGCCATCTCGTCGTACGCCTCGTACTCGATCGCTCGGATCGCGCGGCCGGCCTCCCCGGGGCGAACGATCCCCGTGAACGTGGCGACCGCCCCGGCGCCCTCGGCGCGCGCCGCTTCGAGAAGCGCCGGCAGGTCGATCGGTTCGCGGGTCAAGAGCACCGACACCGTGCCTTCCGGGTCGTCCTGCCCCTTCCCCCCCTGGACCGGCGGCAGGAGGGCAACCTCGTCGGCGTCGGAGAGTGGCCGCGACGCCGGGGCGAACTCGTGGTTGACCGCGACGCGCAGCGAGGCGGCGTGCGGCGCGAGCCCCGGGTGGCGGCGCCGCAGGTGCTCCAGCAGCGCCCCGACGGTCGGTCCGTCGCGCGCGGGAATCGCCTCTTCGTCCCGGCCCGTGGCCGCGCGGCAGATGGAGAAGTAGCGGACGCGCATGCTCTACTCCGGGACCGCTTCGTCCTCGCCTTCGTAGAAGTAGCGGTTTTCCTCCCACCAGGCCCTCCAGCGCGCGACGGAACGCGCGCGCTCCTCGACGCCCCCGTCCGGCTGGAAGCCGTGCGAGGTTCCGGTGAGGCAGCACAGCGACCGGCCCGCGGCGGCACGGACGTCCGCATAGGGGCTCGCCAGGCGAGGCAGGAGGGAGCCGACCCCCTCGCGGCGACCGAGGGCGCCCAGGGCCGTGGCCGCCTCCTCCTGGATGACGTGCGAGTGGGCTTCGGGAGAGGCGAGCGCCGCGCGGTAGGTCCGCAGGGCGGCGTCGGCGTCGATCGAGGCGATCACCGCGCGGGCGCGGGCACGGATCCAGTCCTCCGGCGCGGTCACGCCCGCGCAGACCCCGTCCAGGCCGACGGTGTCACCGAGCGCCGCGAGCGCGATCCGGGCGTTCAGCACGACCCATCCGTCGGCATCCTGCGTCGCGTTGGAGAGCGCCTCGCGTTCGCCTTCGGGCGAGCCGACCTTCCTCAGCGCCTGCTCGGCGAGGAGTTCCACCGCGCCGCGCCGCACCTTCACGTCCTCGTGCCGCAGCCGCGCGGACGCCTCGCCGCTGTCGAGCGCCTCCGGATGCGAGACGAAACCCGACAGCGCCTCGGCGACGACGATCGGGTCGGTCCGGGTCAGCCCACCCCGGAGGACGTCGAGGGACCCCTCGTCGCCGATCCTCGCCAGGGCGCGCGCCGCGTTGCGACGGACGGACGGGTGGGGGTCGTCGAGAAGCGGGGCGAGCGCCTGTGTCGCGGACGGATCGGCGATCTCCCCGAGGATCCCGCTGGCCGCCGCCCGGAGGGTCGCGTCGGGATCCGCCAGGGCGGCCTTCAGGAGCGCGACCGCGCCCCGGCCGATGCGGACGAGGTTGTCATGCGCCTGGACCTGCACCGCGCCCTGCGCGTGGGCGAGCCTGGCGATCTCGGCACGGATGAACGACTCGTCCGTCGCGGGACCCCCTTCCTCCGCGATCGGATCCGCGCTGAGCGCCCCAGGGAGCGATAGGGAAACCACCAGAAACAGAAAAGTGATGACAGTTTTGATCACAAGTTATTTCGTTTCAAGCTTTTGCGGCGACTGATTTTGTGTTCCGGATTCCGGAAAGAAGCTCAAGATTCAAGTTGGGCATGCCGATCCGTGATTATAGGGATCGGTGTGGCCGGTAACAATCGCGGCCCGCCGTGCCCGGCGAGGAGGACGCCATGAGTCTGCAAGGGGTTGCGAGGCATCCGCTGGAAGGGTATCAGGCAGCGGCCGCGCAGGCGGCCGGCTTGCAGGGGGCGGATCTGGCGGGGCCCGGCGTGCCGCCGAGCGCATCCGCCCCGGGGGGAGACGCCGCACGTACGGTCTCGGACACGGTCACGATCTCCGCGGGGGCGCAGAGGGTCACGGGGATTCCGGACGAGGGGGGGAGCGACACATCGGGGGCGTCCGACTCGCTCCGGCATCGTGGCACGGAGGAGGCCGACGCGCGTCCGGAGCCGCGCAAGGCGTCGGGCGTCTCGGGCCGCGCGATCCAGTTCAGCTTCAACCAGGATCTCGGCATCCTCCAGGCCCGGATCGTCAACCGTGCGACGGAGGAGGTGATCCGCGAGATCCCGCCGGAGGCCCGCCTGAAATTCGCCGAGCGGTTCCAGGAGTTCGTCCAGTCGCGCCTGCGCGCGGGGCAAGACGCCGACGAAGTCGAGGAGGCGGAGGCGGGGGGAGCGTTGGACGAAGAGGGGTAGCGCATCGATCGGCGCGGACATGGATGTCCGCGCCCCTATTTCACGAGCGTATCGATGATGTACTGTCGTAGGCGCGTGCGATCCTCCTGCGTGATCTCCGTGAAGGCGATCCCGACGGCGTAGTGCTTGCCGTCGTTGGAGCGGTCGACGCCCATCACCATCCCCTTCGTCTTCAAGGGGGGGCCGTCGGACATCTGGATCGACAGGTCGAGCGCCTGCCGCGCCGGAAGGGGCTCGTCGAGGAACAGCGACAACCCCGCCTGGCTGATGTCCCGGGTCACGGTGGAGGAACGGCGGGACAGGAGTCCCGGCTTCTTCCAGTTCACCGGCAGGGGATGTTGGAGCCGGAGCGAGAAACGGTGGTGGTGCCCCCCTCCCACCAGGGCGGTGGCCATCCGTTCGAGGAGCTTGTCCCGTTGGAACGGCTTCTTGACGACGATGGCGCCGACGGTCTCCGCCTCGCGCGCCAGGTGCTTCGCCTGGATGGCATAGGCGACCACGATCAAGGCCTCCTTGTCGCGCGCGAGGATTTCCCGGATGACGGCGGTGCCCCCGAGATCGGGGAAGACGAGGCTGACGACCGCGAGGTCCGGCCGGGTCCGTGCGTAGGTCTCCACGGCCTCGCGTCCGGTCGAGGCCGCCGCGTCCACACGGAAACGCGACCCGGCGATCGCGGCGCGGAACTCGGCGTGCGTCGCCGGGTCGGGATCGGCCAGAAGGACGCGGATGAGACCGGAGGTATCAACCATCGGCGTGCCCCGGCGGCTCGTGCCGCGGCCGGAACCGGCCGATCGCCTCCTCGGCCGAGCGGAGCCCCGCGCCGGCCAGCAGCTCCGGGAGTTGCGCGAGGATCTCCGAGCCCGCTGTCGGACGCATGAAGAACGCCGTCCCGACCTGGACCGCCCGGGCCCCGACCGTCATGAACTCCAGGACGTCTCGCGCGCAGGAGGCGCCCCCGGACGCGACGACCGGGACCCCCACGCACGAGGCGACCTGCCAGACGTTCGCCAGCGCCAGGGGCTTCACCGCGGGGCCCGACACCCCCCCGGTGGGGGACCCGATGCGGGAGTGAGCGCGCGCCCAGTCCACGCTCATCCCGACGAGCGTGTTCATCACCGTGACCGCGTCGGCGCCACCCGCCTCCGCCGCGCGCGCCAGGACCGCCATGGAGGAGACCCCCGGCGTCAACTTGGTCCAGACGGGGCGGGGGAAGCGTGCGCGCACCTCGCGCGTGATCCGCTCGACCGCGCGGGGGTCCTTCCCGAAGGTCCGGCCCCCCTCCTCGACATTGGGGCAGGAGAGGTTCAGCTCGACGGCGTCGATCCCCTCGAGCGCAGCCATCGCCTCGGCGAGCGCGCGGTACTCCTCCGGGCGTTCCCCGACCAGCGACGCGATCCGGAGCGTGCCGAGGCGCGCGAAGCGCGGGTAGATGTCCGCGCGGAAGGCGTCGAGCCCCTTGTTCTCCAGCCCGATCGAATTGATCATCCCCGAGGGGGTCTCCGCGGTGCGCGGCGGGGGGTTCCCGTCCCGCGGCCGCAGGGAGAAGCTCTTCCCCACGACGCCGCCGAGCGAGTCGGCATCGGCGAACGAGGAGATCTCCTCGCCGAACTGGCCGCACCCGGAGGCGACCAGGACGGGGTTTTTCAGCGCGAGGCGACCGACCCGGACGTCGAGCGAGACTTCCCCGGGTCGGATCGCATCAGGTGCCATGCCAGAAGAACCGTCCCCACGCAGATCAGGGAGTCGGCCAGATTAAACGTCGGGTACGCGTACCGGCGCCAGTGGAAATCCAGGAAGTCGCGCACCGCCTGGTGCACGATCCGGTCGTAGAGGTTCCCGGCGGCCGCGCCGAGGATCATTCCCGCGGCGGCGTCGGACATCCGCGTCCGGCGCCAGGTCGCTGAGCGCAGCAGGGAAATGAGGACCGCGACCGCGCCGAGGGAGGCGGCGAGGAAGAACGTGTTGGAGAGGGGTCCCATGCGGATGCCCCAGATCCCCCCGCTGTTCCAGCGCGGCGTGAGATGGAAGAACCCGGGGAGGACGGGGAAGGTGCGTTCCCCGTACGGGTCCTCCAGCAGGAAGGACGGGCTGAAGATCCATTCCTTCGTCACGAGGTCCGCCGCGGCGCACAGGGTGGCGACACAGACGATCGCGCCCCATGGGGCCCCGGTCCCTATTCGACTTCCTCTCCCGGGGCGGCCCCCGGATGTTCCCCGCTCTCCTCCTTTCGCTTGCACGCGATGCACAGGCGGGCGAAGGGGAGGGTCATCAGGCGTGGCTTGGGGATCGGTTTGCTGCACGCTTCGCATGCGCCGTAGGTTCCCGCCTCGATCCGCTCCAGGGCTGCCTCAATCTCGAGGAGTTCCCCGGCCTCGTTCTCGATCAGGCCGATCGTGAACTCCTGCTCGTAGTTGTCCGAGCCGAGATCCGCGAAGTTCGAGGCGTCGAGCGCCACCGCCTCCTGTCCGCTACGGTCGAGCGCCACGTCCTTCATGTGCGACACGTCGCCGGTGAGGATCTTGCGCTTGGCCAGCAGGAGCCGCTTGATCGCGGTCAGATCGGCGGGGGGCAGGACGGGACGGCGTGGCACGGCTCTCGCCTTGGCCGGTTTCACCACGGCGGCCTTCCGCGGCACCGCCTTCGGGCCCTTCACGGGTTTCGACTTGCTCTTGTCCGCCATGGGTCGAAAAAGACGCAGTAGATTAGCCATCGCCGGAGGGGTGTCAATGTTGCAACTCCAAAATCCAGAGGCTGGGCCTGGAACCCTTCTGTGCTCGTCCCGCGCGATGTGCGATGCGCCCTGCGCCGGTTTGACAGCCGCCCCGGAACGGGACAGAATCGGCCCGTGGCCGACGGCTCCGCCAAGGTCAAGTGCCCCCACTGCGGGAAGGTGTTCGCCGTCCGGCTCGGGCCGCAGCCGGCCCCCGCACCGGGGCCCATGCCGATGGATCTGGCGGAGTTCGAGTTGGCCATCGGAGGGGGGGCTCCGGCCGCTCCCTCGGCACCTCCATCGGTCCGCGTGCCGGTCCCGCCCGCC
>JACQRN010000012.1 GCA_016206515.1 Planctomycetota bacterium
CAGGAGGGCGGTGCGCGCCCCCTCGCGGGCGATGTCGCGCACCCTCACGACGCAGCCTCCCTGGAAGCGCCCCAACCGGGGAGACACGAGAGCGCCAGTCCCGCGTAGGCGCGCCACTCAAGCGGATTCGCCTCCAGCGCGCGCGACAGGATCGAGCGCGCCAGGTCCCGGCGCGAGCGGCGAAGGCAGGAGAGCCCCGTCCGCAGGAGGGCGTCCCCCAGGAACCGCCCGATCCCGTCCTGGAAGGCGGCGTTGTCCGCGTTCCGCGCGCGCGCCTTCTCCACGAGGCGCCCGACGTTCGCCTCGTACGCTTCGTGCCGCAGGTGAAGCCCCCCCGCGTGGCGGCGATAGCGGACGCACGGCTCGGGGAGGTACGAGGTCCGGGTCCGCTCCAGGACGCGCCCCCACAGGTCCATGTCCTCCATCACCGGCATCGACTCGTCGAAGAACCGCCCCCCCTCCGCGGCGCGTTCCAGGACGTTGCGGCGGGCCAGGACGGTCGAGGTGATGCAGTTGCGCCCGAGGAAGCGGTACCGCTCGGCGAGAGCGCGGTCGAAGTGCCCTCTGCGCAGCCGCTCATCGATCCCGCGCACGCGCTGTCCGTAGACGGAGGCGCTCCCGTCGGCGTCCAGGACGAGGATGTTCGTGAAAACCATCCCGATCCCCGGATCGGACTCCAGGACGGCGCGCTGGCGCGCGAGTTTCCCCGGCTCCCAGGCGTCGTCGGAATCCAGGAAGGCGATCCAGTCCCCTTGGGCCTGATCGATCGCGCGGTTGCGCGCCGCGGAGGCGCCGCCGTGCGACAGGGAGAGGAGCCGCACGGCCCGGGCCTCCTCGCCGAGCGCAGAGGGGATGTCGAGCCCCGACCCGTCGTCCGCGACGAGAATCTCGATGTCCGGCTCCCCCTGCGCGCGGACCGACGCGACCGCCTCGCGCAGGTCGCAGGCGGTCCCCCAAACGGGGATCACGACCGAGACCCGCGCCCTCACGACGGCCCCCCCGTCAAGACGCTCCGGGCGACCCGGGCCGGGAGGCGCGTCAGGTACTGCCGGGGGGACTTGTTCATGCTCGCCCCGATGAAGCAGCCGTGGATGCAGTCGCACTTCGCGCCGCGGATCGCCTCGACCTCGCGCTTCATCGCGCCGGAGGCCAGCGCGGCGCGCACGTCGAAGTCGTGCTGGCGCAGGTCCGCGACCTCGTCGCGCAGCTCGCACGCCTTGAGCGACCCCGCGCCGTCGATCACGAGGATCGACTCCCCCGCCACGCACGGGAACGGCCAGGGGTGCCCGTGGACACGGCCGCGCACGACGTCGGCGTACACCTGGTCGAGCGCGGAGGTGACATGGCGCATCAGGCCCGCGGGGAGCGCCGGCCGCTTCGGACGGTTCTGCGTCCCGCGGCGGTTGTAGAGGACGCTCGTCTTATGGACGAGCCTATGGAAACCGTCAACGTACGGCGCGTGCCTCTCGTGCCGGGAGGCGTTCACATGCAGGTCACGGGCGATCCCGATCCCGTGCTCGTCCACCTCGTGGTTCCGCGCGACGTGGTCGATGAGCCGATCGATCTCGTCGAGGTTGTCGCCGACCACGACGCTCGTGACCCGCGTCCGGAGGAGGGGGAACCTTTCGCGCAGCGCGCGGAGCCGGTCGAGCGTGGCGCCCGCCTTTTCGAACGTCCTCGGCAACCCCCTCTGGCGGTCGTGGTACTCCGCCATCCCGTCGAGCGAGACGGTGATGTTCAGGAGCGTGCCGTGAGGCTCCGATTCCTCTGACGAGAAGAAGGACTCGACCAGGCCGGCGACCCTTTCCTCGTAGTAGCCGCTGGTCGGAATGTTGACCGTCTCGACACCGGCGTGCGCCCGGAACAGGCGGACCACCTCCGCGAGATCCTTCCGGAGGAACGGCTCCCCGCCGGAGCAGAGGAGCGACCGGAACGGGCCGATCGAGCGGGCGATCTTCCCCATCGCATCGGTCGGGATGTCGTCCGCCTGGTTCAGGTTCTCGGCGTAGCAGCAGAACGGGCACTTCATCCCGCACGCGTTCGTCACGAACAAAATAAGAGTGTCAAGCGAACGGTCCCAGACGCGGGCCGCAGCGTGCGCGATCCGGCCGAGCGCCCCCATCGCTAGCCCCCTCCCGCTTCGACGGGGGCATCCAGGCCGTCCGCGTCGCGCACCTTCTTGAACCCGCACCAGTTCTCGCAGTATGGCCCGTAGTCCCGGTCAAGCATCCGGCGGCGCCAGGCGCGCACGCTCGGACCGTTCCACGCGGCGCGGAACCCCTTCGACAACACCTCGTCGAGCGAAAACGACGAAAACCCGCAGCACGGCGTGATCGCCCCGGCGTGGTTGATCGCGACCTGCTCGGTGAACAGCGCCCGGCAGGTCCCGTCGCGGCGGCGCTCGAGCGTCCCGGGAGGGTAGTAGTTGAGGTGGGAGATGTTCGACTCGATCCCGAGTTCGTTGCACCTGGCGAGTACCCGCTCGCGGAACCGCTCAAACCTCTCCGCCGAGGAGACCCACGGCGTGCCGGCCCGGTCGGTGAGCGCGAACCCGTTCACCATCTGGAAGTGGAGGTGCCGTGCATTCGGCCAGCGGGTCGCATAGTCGGGGAGCCGTTCGAGGGAGTCGAGATTCGCCTCGCTGATCACGGTCCAGAGCTGCACCGGGATCCGGGTGAGGCGACAGAAGGCGTCGAGGTTGCGTTCAACCTTTTCCAGGGGGATCCCGCGGACGCGCTTGAACGTCTCCGGGTCGGTCCCGTCGATCGAGACGTTCAGCTGGGTCAGGCCCGCCTGCGCGAGCTGCCGGGACTTCTCCTCGGTCAGGAGCGTCCCGTTCGTCGTGATCCGGACGTGCGGGATCACCTTCCGGGCCTCCGCGATCGCGTCGAAGATCCGCGGGTACATCAGCGGCTCCCCGATGTTGTAGAGCTGGATCACCTTCGCGCCCTTCAACTGCGGCAGGAGCCTCAGGAACGCCTCGTAGTCGAACTCGCGGTCGCCGTGACGCTCGCGCCAGTCGTCGTCCGCCTGGTTGCACCAGACGCACCGCAGGTTGCACCGAGTGGTCAGTTCCACCAGGACGTGGCTCGGGAAGTTGTAGCACCAGGTCGAGGCGCGACGGCCCAGGAGGGCCACTTCGGCGTACTTCAGAAGTGTCATCGGCGAACGCTCGCGCAGCCTCATCCGGATCCCCCGTACGCGCCACCGGAGGCGCCGCAGGAGCGAAGGCCACGCCCCCGGGCCGCTCACGGCGCGGCGCTCCCGGCCAGCCCCAGGCGCGCGAAGACCGCCCCCCAGACGCCGCGCGCAGCCTCGGGGTGGTGCCTCTCGACGACCCGCGCCGCGCGTCCGGCCATCGCCGAGAGACGCCCCGGGGCAGACAGGAGCGACGCGGCAGCCTCCACGAGCCGCGCCGGGTCGGACGGCTCCACGAGGATCCCGTCCTCCCCGTCGCGCACCGCGTCGCGGACCGACCCCGGCGCATACCCGACGTACGGCGTCCCGCACGCCATCGCCTCGACGACCGTATGCGGGAGTCCCTCGTAGCGCGACGTCCCCAGGAGGATCCGGCTCCGGCGGAGAAACGTCTCGGCGGCGGCGCGGAACCCGGGCATCTCCACGCAAGTCGCCAGTCCGAGCCTCTCGCGCGCCTCGCGTGCGGCGCCCGCGAGGGGCCCGTCGCCGAGCATCACCCCGCGCACGGCCGGGAGCCGCGCGCGCAGGGCGGCGAAGGCCGCCAGCCATCCGACCGGGTCCTTCTGCGGGTGGAGCCGCCCGACGAACGCGACGTCGTAGGTCCGCGCCTCGCCGGACGGCCGGAACCGCGCCGCATCGATCCCCTTCGGAAGGACGAACAGCCGGTCCTCCGGGAACCCCGCCTCCAGGAGCCGCGCGCGGTGGTCCGATCCGGTCACGGAGACCGTGTCGCATCCGTTCAGCCTCCGGACGATCCAGCGCCGCACCATGGGACCGTGGCACTCCGGCATCAGGTCCGCGCCGGGAAGGTGGACATGCAGGGGTGCGCCGCACCGCCGCGCGATCCTGTCCCCCACCCACCCGTGGGGAAGGTACGTGAAGCCGACCACCGCGTCGAACGGCCGGTCGTGCGCCATCCGGATCCCCTCGGAGGTGCGGGTCCAGGCGTGGTGCAGGATCCCCGGGAACCGCTTGGGCGGAACCCGGTACCGCGCCTTCGGCACGGCGGGCCCCTCGGCGTCGCGCAGGACAACCACCTCCCCCACCGACGGGTGCGAGGCGAGAGGCGCCAGGTACGGCCCCATCAGCTCGTCGAGCCGCGCGACGACGAGGAGGCGCAGATACAAGGAGTCAGAAGACGGAAGACAGGAGACAGGAGAAATGCCGCCCCCTGCCGTTCTTCCATCTCCTGACTCCTGTCTCCTGACTCCTGTCTCCTGCTTCATTGCGCCAGATCCCCCTCCCGCAGGAGCGCGTCGGAGCGCACCGAGCGCAGGAGCCGCCTGCCGACCAGGGCGTCCTTGCGCGAGGGGGGGACGCCGGTCCCGGGACGCTTCGCCAGGAGGTCGCTCCCGCGCAGGGGGGACCCCGCCTTCATGTCGTGCGCATAGACGAGGCTCCGCCCCGCGACGCGCCGGATCGCCCTCTCCGACGGCTGGAGACGCTTGCGCCCGTCCCCCATCGCCTCCCACGCCTTCCGGACGTCCCGTACGAGAGCGGCCATTTCCGTCGGGTCGAGCGATGCAGTCTGGTCCGGCCCGGGAAGGGTCCGGTCGGTCGTGAAATGCTTCTCGATCACGCACGCCCCGAGAGCGACCGCCAAGGAGGCGGCGAACGTCCCGGGCGTATGGTCCGAGAGCCCCACGAGGCACCCGAACTCGCGGCGGTACGTCTCGAGGACACGCAGGTTCGCGTCCTCGATCCGCGCGGGGTAGTTCGAGGTGCACTGGAACAGGACCAGCCGCCGGTTCCCCGCCGAGCGCACGGCCCGGACCGCCTCCTGGACATCCTGGAGGTTCCCCATCCCCGTGGAGAGGAAGACCGGCAGCCCCGCCTTGGCGACCGCGCGGAGGAACGGGAGGTTCGTGAGGTTGTCCGAGGAGACCTTGATCGCCGGGACCTTTGCCTCGGCCACGAGGAAACGGAGCGAAGGCTCCTCGAACGGGGTCGCGAGGAACCCCACGCGGGCGGCCTTGCACGCCCCCTTCAGGCGGAGGAACGCCGCCGGGGGAAGCTCATAGCGGCGCAGCATCTCGCGCTGGTCCGCCCCCGGCGTGCCGCGGCGCGCCTGGTACATCGCCTTCGGGGCGCCCGAGGCGACCAGCGCCTCGGCGCGGAACGTCTGGAACTTCGCGAAGTCCGCCCCCGCGCGGGCGGCCGCGCGAACCATCCGGCGCGCGAGCGGCTCGCTCCCGTTGTGGTTGACGCCGATCTCGGCGATCACGCGGGGCGGGACCCCCTCGCCAACGCGCAGGGGTCCGACCTGGAACGAACACTCGAGCGTCACGCCGGCCGGATCCCGAGGTTCTGCAGGAGCGCCTCCCCCGGGCGCTGGAGGACCTGGATCGACTCCTCCGTCAGGCCGAAGAGGTTCGGGGTGAGCGCTTGCAGGAGATCATGGTCCTCGTACCAGGAGCGGACGACGAGGATCCCCTGCCGATCCGACAGGCGCAGGGCGCGGATCTGGGCGGCGGTGATATGCACCGGGCACCCCAGGGGCTCCTTCGGCATCCCGCCCCGCGCGACCACGCCGAGGAGCCGCATCCGGTGCGACTTCAGGTGCGGATCGATCACCTCCACCCAGTTATGAAGCTTCCCCTCCTTCTCCCGGTCGTCGACCCAGAGGAGGATCTCGTGGACCCCCTTGGCGGACATCTCCCCGAGGACCGCATGGATCCGGGAGGTGAGCCCGAAGAAGAAGTCGAGGTTGCGCGAGAACTTGCTGTAGTGCCGCGCCATCATCGCCATGACCCCCTTCGGGGTCAGGAGGTAGACGAACTTCTTCGCCGACAGCTGCCGGACGTCGAGGAACTCCCGCTCGGCGCACTTGCGCATGAACGTCGCGATCAGCCCCACCGACACCCCCATCCGGCGCGCGAGCTCCGCGTACCGGCTCATCGGGTTGGCGTGGATCTCCTCGAGGAACCGCGCCTGGAACTCCGGATCGTCCGCCCGCGGCGGCGCGCGGTCCTCCTTAGGGTCCCGTGTGTCCCGGGCGCCGCCGTTCACGTGGGAGACGTTTTTATTCACGCTATGAACAAGATACTCACGGTATCGCTTGCGTCAATCCCCCCGCCCGCGATCCTATGCGTGTCCCTGCACACAGGGGTATGCTGTGGAAGGGAGCCAGGGTGCCGATCGTTGCTAGGTTCTACGGGATCGCGATCAAGATGTACTTCCGTGAGCACGGAAGGCCCCACTTCCATGCCGTCTATGCCGAGTTCAACGGCGTGTTCGACATCGAGACCCTGGAGATGATCGAGGGGGACCTTCCGGGACGCGCACAGAAGCTCGTACGGGAATGGGGAGGGCGATACCAACAGGATCTTCGCGAGATGTGGAAGACGCAGTCGTTCAAACAGCTGCCGGGACTGGAGTAGATGGATATGGAGACGACCTACCCTCTTGTCGCGTCCGTGAAACCGCTCGCTGGAAAGCACCTGCTGGTCGAATTCCGGAACGGGACCGCCAAGGTGTACGACTGCACACCCCTCCTTGCGGAAGAGGCATTCGCGCCCCTCGCCGACGAGACGCTCTTCCGGTCGGTGCGGGCGGATCCGCACGGGTACGGGGTCCTCTGGAACGACGCAGTCGACCTGGCGGAGTCGGAGCTGTGGCTCCACGGGGAGACCGCCGGACATCCGGCGCGCGCACCGCACGCCCCGACCGCCCGCTGAATCGATCGGCCCCATTGATCCTAGAACCCCAAGTCGGCCTTCCCGCCGGCCACGTCGCCCCAGGGGGCCATCTCGATCCCCGCGGAGGCGGTCCTGCGCTCTGATCCCGTGTACACCACCCAGCCGCGCGTCAGGGAAAGGTCCTGCATGCAACGGCGCAGGCCGACCAGGGAATGGGAGTCGATCGACGCCCCCAGCTTGATCTCGATCGGGATCAGGCGGCGCCCCGAGGCGATCAGGAGATCGACCTCCGCCCCGGCCTGGGTGCGCCAGAAGAACAGACCCGGCCGGGCGATCCTCTCGGCGGCCAGGGTGGCGAGTTCCTCGACGACCAGTCCCTCGAACGAGTTCCCCCGCAGAGGCCAAGTCCGCAGGTCCGCGGGCCGGCGCAGCCCCGCGAGGAAATGCAGAAGCCCCGTGTCCCGGACGTACAGCTTGGGACTCTTGACGAGGCGTTTGCGGATGTTGGCGTGGTACGGCTGCAGCCGCCGGATCATGAACGCCGCCTCCAGAACGTCCAGGTAATGGGCGATGGTCGGCACGGACACCTGAAGAGACCGGGCTAGGTCGGACTGGTTGAGAAGCCGCCCGTGGACGTTCGTGATCATGGTCCACAACGTCCGCAGCCTCTGCGCCGGAAGCGCGAACCCCAGCGCGGGGAGGTCCCGCTCCAGGAACGTCGCCACGTACCCCTCCAACCAATCTCCGCGGGCGCGCTCCCCCCGAAGGGCGTGCACGGGCGGGTACCCGCCCCAGAACCAGCGGTCGGCAGCATGCCGGCCCCCCGCCATCTCCGAAACCCGCAGAGGCGTCAGCTCCAACATCCCGATCCGCCCCGCGAGACTCTCCGACACGGACCGCAGCAGCGGAGGGCTTGCGGACCCCAGCAGGAGGAACCGCCCCTTCCCCGGCCGCCGGTCGATCGCGTGCCGCAACACGGGGAACAGAGCCGGGAGCCTCTGAGCCTCGTCGATCACAACCCTCCGCGGATGCGCGTCGAGGAACCCCTCGATATCGGCAGCGAGCACCCCCAGGTCCGCGGGCCTCTCCAGGTCGAGATGGAGCCAATCCGGATGCCGTCTGCGGACCAGCGTGCTCTTCCCGCACTGCCGTGGACCGTGCACCAGGACAGCCGGAAAGGTCTTCAGCAGGCGAGCCAGACGATCTTCTGCCCGCCGGGGGACGTAGTGCATATCGTGTAAATATAAACCTAGTATTTAAATTTACAACTTCCGAAGCGGAAGGCAAAGATCCCTAGGAGATAATCATGCAAACTTGATAATCATGCAAATGGAATTATAGTAATTCCATATGCATGGTTATATTCCGCGTGATCTAAAGGCGATCCTCGTGCGGGACCTGGGGCGCTATCCGGCCGTCGCCATGGTGGGGCCCCGCCAATGCGGCAAGAGCACCCTGGCCAGGATGCTGGCTTCCCAACACGCAGAAACGATCTACCTTGACCTCGATCTTCCTGTCGACCGCCATAAGATGGAGACGGACCCTGAGGAATTCCTGCGCCGCAATGCCGCCGCGACCGTCTGCCTGGACGAGATCCAGCGCGTGCCCGACCTCTTCGGACTGCTCCGGGCCCTGGTGGACGAGGACAGGCGGCCCGGACGCTTCCTCCTGCTGGGATCCGCCTCGCCAGCCCTTTTGAAGCAGGGCTCCCAGACCCTGGCGGGGCGCCTGGCCGTCCGGGAACTGACGCCGCTCCTTCGCCATGAAACGGCACAAAAAATCGCCCTTCCATCGCTCTGGCTGAGGGGTGGCTTCCCCGGAAGCGTGCTGGCCGGGAACGATGCCGCGAGTCTCCTGTGGCGGGAGGACTTCGTGAAGGCCTTCCTGGAAAGGGAGCTTCCCCTCCTGGGCTTCCGCGTGCCCGCCGCCACGCTGGAGCGCTTCTGGCGCATGTGCGCCCACCTTCACGGACAGGAGATGAACCTCCGGGCGCTGGGCCGGGCCATGGGGACGAGCCACGTGGCATCCCGTCACCACCTGGACATCCTCACGGGAACCTTCATGCTGCGCGTGCTCGAACCCCTCTCGGCCAACCTCGGCAAACGTCTGGTGCGCACGCCCCGCATCTATCTGCGCGACGCCGGCATCGTCCATGCCCTCCTGAACCTGGAAACCGAGAACGACCTGGCGGGCCATCCCGTCCGCGGGGCTTCCTGGGAGGGGTTCGTGATCGAGCAGGTCCTGGCCCGCGCAGAGGGGTGGCGGGCCACCTATTACCGGACCGCCCAGGGCGCGGAGCTGGATCTGGTGCTGGAGAAGGGGCTCCGGAAGATCGCCATCGAGTGCAAGGCCTCCAGCAGTCCGGCCGTCACCCGGGGATTCTGGATCGCGCTGAAGGATCTCGGCATACGGGAGGCCTACGTGGCGGCGCCGATCAAGGCCCCGTTCCCGATGGGGAACGGGGTAGAGGCGGTGCCGCTGGACGACCTGCTGGGGAGGTTTGGGTAGCGGCCGAACGACCCAAGCTCAGCGACCCGGCCCAGGAGGGCGTTGGATTGCAACCGGAGCGCGATGGTCGGGTGCGCTGCAGCGCATGGTTAGGCCGCGTCGTGAGGCAAAAAGTAAAACCATCTGAACACCGCACTCCCGCGATAACTCTCGCGCACCGCGCGCTCGCGGTCCTCGTGCGGATGAACGTCGAGAACGTCGTCGGTCGTGATGCCATCCGGCAAGTCCGGAAAATCCACGACGTTGCCGGTGACGAAGACCAAACTCTGGCCTGACCGCAAATCCATCGTGAAAATCTCGTAGCCCATGCCCGACTCGCCCGCCGCGTAGAGTCTCGTGGCCAAGTGCGCCGGCATCCGAAATGGACAAAGACGAACCTCTGCAACCTCGTCGGGATGAATCCACCAGTCGGTGTGAAAACCGCGAGCCTCCTCCGAAGCAAGTGCCCGAACGACCGTCGTGCCGTCGTGGAGAATCAATGTGCATGGTCGGAGCACCTCGCCGTAGCTGCGTGACGGCTCTATCGCGCGAAGAGCCGCCGTCAGTTCTTTCGAAGCGATGTTGCATGGCATAGCGTGGTCGAGCGGCCTAAACGCTCCGGTTCAGCGGCGGACCGCGCAGCAGACCGCAACCCCCACCGGGCTCCCCGTGGGAGAGATTATACTGCCCCCTCCCCCCCATGAATCTCATCATCCAAATCCCCTGCTTCAACGAATCGCAGACACTCCCGTCGGTGCTCGCCGACCTGCCGAAATCGATTCCCGGCGTGGATTCCATTGAGGTCCTCGTGATCGACGACGGCTCGGTCGACGGGACCGCGGAAGTCGCCCGCGCGAACGGGGTGCGGCATGTCCTGACGCTCAAGCGGCACCTGGGGCTGGCGGGGGCGTTCCGGGCGGGGCTCTCCCATGCGCTGTCGCTCGGGGCGGATGTCGTCGTCAACACCGACGGGGACAACCAGTACTGCGGGGCGCAGGTCGCGGACCTCGTCGCGCCGGTCGTCGCGGGGCGGGCGGACTTGGTGATCGGGTGCCGCGACATCGAGGCGATCGCGCACTTCAGCGCCACGAAGAAGGTGCTCCAGAGGCTCGGCTCGGCGGTGGTGCGGCACCTGTCGGGGACGCGCGTTGCGGACACGACCAGCGGGTTCCGCTCGTACAGCCGCTCGGCCGCGCGGCGCATCCACATCCTGTCGAACTTCTCCTACACCCTCGAGTCGATCATCCAGGCGGGCGCCGAGGGGTTCGCGATCGGGACGGTCCCGATCCGGACGAACCCCAAGACGCGCGAGTCGCGGCTGTACCGCTCGCTCTCCCACTACGTGATCGCCTCGTCGCTGACCCTCCTGCGCGCGTACCTGCGGTATCGCCCGCTGAAGGTGTTCTCCCAGATCAGCGCGGTCGTCTGCGCGGTCGGGCTGGGGGGGATCGTGCGGTTCCTCGTCTACTACGCCATCGGCCAGGGGGCGGGCCACATCCAGTCCCTGTTCCTTTCCGGCGTCCTGCTCCTGCTCGGGTTCCAGATCTTCCTCATCGGCCTCGTCGGCGACCTGCTGGCGGTCAACCGGACGCTCCTGCAGGAGATCCATGAGCGAACGTCCAAGAACGGGAAGTGAGGGATGAGGAATGGGGAATGAGGAATGAGAACC
>JACQRN010000344.1 GCA_016206515.1 Planctomycetota bacterium
GACCTACACAGTCCGCAGGGGGGACGTCCTGTCGGTGATCGCCCAGAGGATCTACGGCAAGAGCGCTTTATGGCGGCTGATCTACGAGGAAAACCGGGACACGCTGGACTCCCCGGAGGACCTGCGCGAGGGACAGGTGCTCCGGATCCCCCCGAGCCCCGCGGAAGCCGCCCCGCCGCCGCCGATCCCCGGCGCGCCCGGCGAGGGGCGCATCCATGTCGTCCAGGACGGGGAGTACCTCTCGACGATCGCGCAGCGCTACTACGGCAACGCGCGCCCTTCCACCCTCCAAATGCTGTACGAGGCGAACCGGGACCGCATGCGCTCCCCGGACGACCTCGATGCGGGGACGAGATTGCTCATTCCGGAACTGCCGCGGTAGTTACGCCACCTTCGCCTTCGCCGCCTTCGCGCGCTTGCGCGCGAAGTGGAGGCTGTCGCGGCGACAGGTGACGGCGACGGTGTCCCCGGAGCGGAATTCCCCCTCCAGGACCTTCTGGGCCAGGACGTTCGCGACCTCGCGCTCGACGGTGCGCCGCAGCTCGCGCGCCCCGTACCGCTCGCTGAACCCGATCCGCGCCAGGTGCGCCTCGACGCCCTGTCCGATCTCCAGGCGGAGCCCCGAGCCCCGGGCGTAGGCGGCAACCTGCGCCACCTGCAGCGACACGATCCGCTCCGCCTCGGTCGGCCCCAGGGGCTCGAAGACGACGACCCGGTCGACGCGGTTGACGAACTCGGGGCGGAATCGTTTGCGCACCGACTTGTGGATCTCCCGGCGGCGCTCGGCGGCGCCGACCGCGCCCGGCCGCGAGGCGAACCCGATCCGCGAGGAGAGCCCCTCGACCTCGCGGGTCCCCAGGTTGCCGGTCATCAGGACGATCGTGTCCTGGAAGGAGACCTTCGACCCCTTCCCGTCGGTGAGCGCCCCCTCGTCGAGGATCTGCAGCAGGAGGTGGTGCATCTTGGCGTCCGCCTTCTCGACCTCGTCGAACAGGACCACCGCCTCCTTCTCGCGCTTGATCGCCTCGGTCAGCATCCCCCCCTCGTCGTGCCCGATGTAGCCGGGGGGCGCCCCGATCAGCTTCGCATACTCGTGCGGGAGCGCGAACTCTGAGCAGTCGATCCGGACGAGCTTCGCCGGGTCGTCGAACAGGAGCGTCGCGAGCGCCTTCGCCAGCTCGGTCTTCCCCACCCCCGTGGGCCCCACGAACAGGAACGCGCCGATCGGGCGCTCCGGGTTGCGGATCCCCACCGCCGCGCGCCGGATCGCCTCGACCACCACGCGGACCGCCTCGCCCTGGCCGACGACGCGCTCGGCGAGGCGCCCCTCCAGGTTCCGCAGCCGCGCGCGGGCGCGATCGTCGGCGCCGCGCTCGGGGGTCGGCATGATGTGGATCTTCTCGTTCCCGTCCGCCGGACGGACGGGGATCGCCACGCGCGCGAGGTCCAGGTGCGGGTTCACCTCGATGCAGTACGGGAACAGAACCTCGTCGAGCGCGAGCGAGGGGTGCTTGCGCCGCGCGGAGGGGAGGACCTCCTCGTGGTAGCGGACGATGCAGGCGTTGACGATCAGCTTCTGGTACCCGTCGCGCCCGTCGATCCGCGCGTGCCGCAGGAGGATCTGCCCCTCCTCTTCCGTGAAGATGCGGATCTTCACGAACTCGTCGATCGGCGCGCAGTACTTCAGGACGACACACGGCTCGGTCTGTTTCATGGCGATCCCCTCCTCTTCCGGTATCGGGCGGACACGCAGGGGGGCTAAAGCGGTATATGAGGCTTGTCGTCCCGAGGAGCCGACGAGTCGCGCCCGAGCGACGAGGGACCTGTGTTCATCGATCGATCGCCCAACACAGATCCCTCGGGCCCCGCAGCCGGCTCGAATGGCCCTCGGGACGACATCCTCCTATCCTCTGCGCATGAAGATCTTCCGCGGCCTGGACGCCTGGCGCCCCGAGGTCGCCGCCGCCGTCACCTGGGGCGTCTTCGACGGGGTGCATGCTGGCCATCGGGCGGTGTTCGCGGCGCTCGCGCAGGAGGCGCGCGGCTGCCGTGGGCCGGCCGTCGCCATCGTCTTCGACTGGCACCCGAACCGGATCCTGGGCCGAAGCGTCCCGGAGTGGCTGACCGACCCCGACCACGGGCGCCTCGACCTCCTGGGCGGGTGCGGGATCGACGCGGCGCTGCGCGTTCCGTTCGATGAAGCCCTGGCGGCGCTCGAACCGGCCGCGTTCCTGCGGGACGTGGTGCGCGCGCGCCTCGGGGGGGCCGCCGTCGTCCTCGGAGATCGCTCCCGTTTCGGGCATGGAGGGGCGGGGACGCCCCGGACGCTCCAGGAGGAGGCGCCGCGCCTGGGGATGCGCGCCCGGATCGTCCCGCCGCTCTCCGACGCCTACGGCACCGTATCGAGCACGCGGATCCGGCAAGCGGTGCGCGACGGGGATCTGGCGGCCGCCGCCGCCGGGCTCGGCCGGCCGTTCGCGATCGAGGGGGAGGTCGTCGCCGGGGCGGGCCGCGGACGCACGCTGGGGTTCCCCACCGCGAACCTGCGGACCGGAGGCCAGGTCCTCCCTCCGCCGGGCGTCTACGCAGGATGGGCCGAGGGCGCGGGGGGCCGCGGGCCCACGGGGCGCTGGCGGGCGCTCGCCAACCTGGGGCGCCGTCCGACGTTCGAGGCGGCAGGCACGCTCGCCTGCGAGATCCACCTCGACGGGTTCGAAGGGAACCTGCGCGGCCAGCGACTGGCGTTCTCCTGCCTGCGCCGCCTGCGCGACGAACGCCGCTTCGACTCCTCCACGGACCTCGCCGAGCAGATCGCGCGCGACCGTGAACTCCTGCGAAGCATGCCCCCTCCTCCTCCTGTCTCCTGACTCCTGTCTCCTGACTC
>JACQRN010000345.1 GCA_016206515.1 Planctomycetota bacterium
GATTCGCGCTCGGCCTCGCCGGGGGGGGATCCCTTCCCGGTCGCCGCAAGGACCGAGAGCGCGGAGGCAACCATCTCATCCGCCTTGACGGGCCGGGCCGCCCCCGCACGAGCGGCGAGGATCGCCTTCGCCTCGCGGGCCAGCCCCTCGCGCCAGACGGCGGGAACCGCTCCCTCCTCGAAGCGCCCGAGCGCCGCGAGGTCGATCGCCTCCCCGCAGAGGGCGCGGGCGAGCAACGCGAGATCCGGCAAGGACACCTTCGCCAGGAGCGCGCGCCACCCCTTCGCGTCCGGGGCGGCGGACCCCAATTCGACGGCCAGCCACGCCCTCCACGCGCGGCGGAACCGCTCCTCGAAGAGGGTCCCGTCGTCCTCGCGGAAGGCGGGGTCCACGCCGGACTCCAGGGGGTGCGCACGCAGAAGGGAGGCGGCGAAGGAGTGGATCGTCCCGACCTGGGCGTCCTCGATCGCCGCGAGGGCATCCCGCAACCGGAGAGCCACCCCCTCGCGTCCCCCCTTCTCGTGCCGCAGGTACGCCGCCCCCCAGACGTCGGAGGGGTCCGCTTCCGCATCGCCCCGCGCGAACGCCAGCAGGCGCGTCAGGACGTCCCGCAGGCGCGCGCGCATCTCGCCCGCCGCGCGCCGGGAGAAGGTGAGCGCCAGGAGGTTCCCGATCGGGACCGGGCCGTCGTGCCGTAGAAGCAGATGGACGATCCTCTCGACGAGGAGCGTCGTCTTGCCGGTCCCCGCGCCGGCGGTGACAACGACGTTCCTCGCGCGCTCGAGCGCCGCGCGCGAGCGCGACTCGTGATCCGCGGGGGGGCCGCTCATGCTTCCTCGTCCTCCGGCGCGGACCGCTTCCCCCGCCCCTTCCCGGGCTTCTCCCGCAGGGCGAGATGGGACGCGGCGCGCACGTCCGCGGCGAGCCGGTACCGCGTAGGTCCGTGCCGCCGACGGCAGACCGAGGCGAAGTCGCACCAGGAGCAGTACCCCCGGTCCTCCGAGGGTTGGATGTGGAACCTCCCCGCGGCGATCCCCTCGAGCAGCGAGGAGACGACGCGCGCGATCGCCTCCCCGGTCTCCCCCTCCCAGGCGTCCCCCGGGAGGACCGCCTCGCGCGGCACCTGGGGATCCCACTCCGGCGCGAGGTAGTGGAACTCGACGCCGCCGTCGACCGGGATTCCAGCGATCGCCCGGCCCAACAGCAGATAGAGGGGCGGCTGCAGCGCCTTCCCGGTCCTCGCGGCAACGACCAGGTCCTTGTCCTCGGGCGACGGCTTCGCCCCCCCCTTGAACTTGTAGTCGACGACGCGGCAGGAGGCTGGCGCGCCAGAGGCCGGCGCGCCGGAGGCCGCCCGGTCGACGCGGTCGAGCCGACCGTAGACCGACAACCCCCGCAGCGACTCCGGGAGCCGGACGGAATCCGGGAAAGAAACCCTGGCACCCTCCTCCACGAACGCGGGCCGGAGCCCCCCCGCCGCGAGGAGCTCCGCGCCGTGCCGCTCCAGGTAGCCCCCCAGGACCGAGAGGATCCGCTCCTGCTCGAAGATCCAGACGACGGGGAACCCCGTCGCGTTCCCGGAGGCGTAAGCGCCGAACACCTCCCGCGCGGCCTCACGGAGCGTACGCCGCAGGCCGGCGATCTCCTTCGCGACCGCTCCGGGCGCCAGGACAACCTTGAGGATGTCGTGCGCCAGGGTCCCGATCTCCAGGGGGGACAGGAGGTCGAGATCCTCGGGCGCATCGAGCGGCTCGATCCGCAGGATCTTCCCCATCAGGTACCGGAACGGGCATTGCGCGTACGCCTCGATGGCGGTCGGAGAGATCCCGCGCTCGCGCAGCCGCGCTAGGTGGGCTCCGAGAGGCCCCGTCATCCCGTCCCGTCCCCCCAAAGGCCCGTCCCGACTCTCCAGGTCCCGCCCCGCCGCGAGGATCCGTCGGTACTCCGGCGCGGCGTCCCCGAGGAAGGGCGCCGCGTCCCGCCCCGCCAGCGCGCTCGCAAACGCCCACTCGCGCGGGAGGAACAGGTCCGGCGCGAAGAGCGGGGCGCCGTGGAGGCGGTGCGCGGCGCGGCGCGGGAACGCCCCGGGGGGCGTGGTCGGCCACCCCCCACCCGCGCGGCCGATCGCCTCGAGGTACCACGACGGTACCGACGGACGCCCGTCGACGTCCGACCTCTGCCAGACGACGGTCACCGGCCCCGCGGACGCCTCCAGGAGAAGAGCCAGGAGCAGCCGCTCTTCCATGTGCCCCGCGGACTTCGGCGGGAGCCGGACGCCGTGGCGCTCGCGCAGGCGCTCGCGCAGATCGTCCCGCAGGAACGGATCCTCGACGACGGGCTTCGGAAGGACACGCTCGTTGAGCCCCAGGAGGACGAGGGCGCGGAACCGGATCCCCCGCGCGGCCATCGCGTCGAGCACCTCCACGCCGCGCCGGTCCGGATCGCCGAGGGGAAGCACGATCTCCTGCAGGCGGGCGCGCAACGCATCCAGGAACCGCGCGCGGTCCGGATCCGGGTCGATCCCGTCGAGGGCGCGCAGGGAGGCGATCGCCTCGCGGATGCACGCCCCGAGAACGCATTCCTCCTCCCCGTCTCCCGGGAGGGACAGGTGCCGCCCGAGCGCCGCCTCGAACGCGTCGACCAGGACAGGCCACGCCCCCCGCTCCGGGAACGCGGCGGCGGACGAGCGCAGGGTCGCCAGCGCCCGGGCGAGCGGCGCGATTTCGACCGCAGGAACACGCTCCCCGTCGGGACGCGTATCGAGCGGGACATCCTTCCCGGCGTACGCCCCGATCTTCGCCCAGTCCTCCCCGCGCGCGATCCCCAGGGCGCGCGTCGCGAGGTCCCAGCGGTCCGGCCGCAGCGGCTCGCCGAGCCGCACAAATCCAGACGCCGCGAACCACGGCGAGGAGAGCAGACCCATCACTTCCGGCCGCGAAGTCTCGCCGCCGAGGACAGAGGCGAGCCGCAGGGCCGCGAGAAGCATCGGATGACCCGCCGCCGGCGCCGCCGCCGAGGCGCGGTACGGCAGGTGGTGGCGCGAGAAGACCCGGTCGAGATCCGCGACATACGGCGAGAGCGAACGGGCGACGACGGCGATCCCGTCGAGGGGAACCCCCTCCTCCTCGACGAGCCGCCAGACCTCCTTCGCGGCCGCCTCGAGCTCCCCCTCGGGGCCGGACGCTTCGATCCGGCGCGGGAGCGGCGCGGCGGCCGGGCCCGGTGCCTCTTCGAACAACCTCTGTACGATCGGAGAGAGGGGAGCGAGCGTGCCCCCCGACGGAGCGGAGGCCTCGACGACCTCCACCTCCCCCCCCGCGCGCAGGTCCGAGAGGAACGCCTCCGCGAAGGCGTACGCCGGCGCCCCGCGCCGCAACGGAAGGAACAGGGTGACCGGCCACGCCCGTGCCGAGGCTCGCAGGAGCGCCAGCTGTACCCCGGTCAGGTCGTAGACGCCGTAGTAGAGAAGCGAACGCAACGATGCGAGGAACCGCGACGCTCCGGCCAGAGGGATCGCCGCCTCGGTCGCGTCGGCATCGATCGCCAACCGCCGATCCCCGCGCGCCTTTTCGTACGCGGCGTAAAGGGGCAGAAGGTCCGCCTCGTCGCCCCGGCCCCTCTTCGACGCCCGCGCCGGGACAAGCGCCTCGCGAAGGTCGCCGAACGTCCCGCGCAAGGCACCCTGCCCGCCCGAGGTCCGCGCGACTTCCGCGAGGGGCTCGCTGCCCGTGGCGACCAGACGAAGAAGCGCCTCCAGGACGAACCCCTCCGCGCGATCGGGGGGAGTCCCCCCTTCCTCCTCGATCATCCGCAGCGCCAGCCCCTGGAACGTCAGCAGGTGGACACCGAGGAGGGAGAGCCCCTTCTCGCGCACCAGGACGTCCCGCAGATGCTCCCGCATCCGCGCCGAGGGGACGACGATCCCGAGCCCCGGGAGGGGCCCCGCGAGCGCGTGCCGGCGCAGCGATCCGGCGAAGGCGCGCACCTTCGCGACGAGCGCCTCCTCCAGGTCCGGATGGAACGGGCCGGTGACGATCCGCACACCGTGACTTGTAGCACGGGGGGGCGACGGATTCGCGCCCGCGCCCCCTACAGCATCCCGTACCGCCGCATCTTCTTCTGCAGCCCCGGCCACGACAGGCCGAGGCGCTTGGCGGCGGCGGTCTTGTTGCCGTGGGTGGCGTCGAGCGCCTCGAGGATGAGGACGCGCTCGAGCTGCTCGACGGCCTCCCGCAGGGTCGTCCCCTTCATGTCGGACAGGATCGTCCCGTCGGGGCGGTGCTCGCGGATCGTGCCGGTGAGGTCCTCGGCGCCGATCGATCCGTTCGAGAAGGTCGCGGCGCGGCGGATCTCGTTCTCCAGTTCGCGGATGGTCCCGGGCCAGGGGTAGCGCGCGAGCCTCTCCAGGGCGGAGGGCGCGACCTCCAAGGGAGGCTTCCCCGTCTCGCGCGAGATCGCATCGAGGATCTCCTCGACCAGGAGGGGGAAATCCTCCACGCGCTGACGCAGGGGAGGGAGGTCGACCTGGATGACGTTCAGGCGGTAGAAGAGGTCCTCCCGGAAATGCCCGGCGGCGACCGCCTCGCGGAGGTTCTTGTGGGTCGCCGAGACGATCCGGACGTCGACCGTAAGAACCTCCCGGCCGCCGACGCGGCGGATCTCGCCGTCCTGGAGCGCCCGCAAGAGGAGCGCCTGCATCCTCTCGCTCATGTCGGCGACCTCGTCGAGGAAGAGCGTCCCGCCGTGCGCCGCATCGAAGAGGCCGGGGCGGTCCTCGACCGCCCCCGTGAACGCACCGCGGACGTGGCCGAACAGCTCGGCGGCCAGGAGCGACTCGGCGAAGGCGGCGCAGTGGACCGAGACGAACGGCCCGCTCCCGCGCGGGGATTGCGCGTGGATCGCGCGGGCGACCCTTTCCTTGCCGGTGCCGCTCTCCCCCTGGAGGAGGACCGGGACCTCGGTGCGGCGGATCCGGTCCAGGAGCGAGAGGACCCCGCGCATCGCCTCGCTGTGGCCGAGCAGGCCCGCCGGACGTCGTGGCTCGTCCCTTTCCATCCCGGGGCCAGGATAGCACGGCAGCCCAACACGCAGCGGTTTGCGCCGGGGGGGCGCGGAGGCGACAATTCATGTATGCGTGCGCTCCTGCGGACAGCGGCCCTGTTCCTGCTCGTCGCATCGCTCGCCATGGCCGCGCCTCTCACCGCGCCGGAGGTCGAACAGCGGGTCATGGAGCGCACGTGGGACCTGTGGTGCCAGGGGGTTCCCCTGGAGGAGCGCACGGAGGAGGTCGAGGCGCTGCGGAAGGAACTGACGCCGCGCCCACCCGAGCCGGTTCCCGTTCCTTCGCCGGTTCCGTCCCCCCATGCCGAGCCCGTGGGAATCCTCGGCGAGGTCCGTGCGGCGCTCCTCGCCCGCGGATGGGACGGGGAGCGGCTCGCCATGCGTCTCGACGTCCTCGGAAGGATGCTGGAACGGAGTCCCGAGTGGACCGAGCGGAAGCTAAGCGACGAGATGAATGTCTGGCGGGCGCTCCCCCCGGAGCGGAGGTACGACCTCGGGGATGCAACGCTCCTCGGCTCCCTGTTCCGGGGAATCACCGACCTGGGCGATTTCCGCGGCCAGGTCGTGGCCGACCGCCCCCTCGACGACAAGATCGCGACGCTCCTGACGCCCTCAGGGCTCGCGAACCTCGCCCTGGAAGCGCCGGATCCCGACCGGGGGACTGTCGCGCGGGTCCGGGACCGCGTGCCGGGGTGCCCCTTCTGGGCGCGACTGCGCGAACGGATCCGGCAGCAGATTCCGGCGACCCGCGCGGAGATCGAACGCCGGCGCGACACGCTGAAGCGCGAGCGGCGAGCGGGGATCCTGATCGAGATCCAGCACCACAACGAGACGCTGCGGAACATCGAGGACCGCCTGACCCTCCAGCATTCCCTCGCCTGCCCATTCTGCGGCGAGCCGGCTACCGGGAGACCCGGACGCACCCCGGACCGGAGGGCGCGCTGACCATGCCGCGCCTCCTCGCCGCCGCTCTGCTCGCCTGCCTGCTGGCGCGCGCGCCCGGGCCGGGGGGTGCGCTGGCCACGCCCGCCGGACGCCGGACGCCGGACGCCGGACGCGCCGCCCCCCCCTGCTCCTGCAAACCACTCCCCCTCGCCCGCATCGCGATCCTGCGGAAGGAGGAGGCCGGCCCTGGCATCCACGAACTCGAAGGGGTCGTCGAGACGTGCGGGTGCGAGGGGACCGAGGCGCGCTGGACCCTGCCGCGCGGCTGTTCACGATTGGCGGGCCCCCGCGCGTGCGACCTGCCGGGCTCGCCGTCCCTGACCCGCATGGGGATGTGCGCGTACGGGGACGAGGGAGAGATCCGATTGGAGATCATCGGGAAGGACGGGGAGGTGCTGGTCACGGCCTCCTATGACCTCGCCTCGCCCCCGCCCGCGCCGGGGAGGGTCCGGTACGAGACGGAGACGGGGACGGGACGGAGGGTGAAGGTGTACGAATGAGACAAGAAGACGGGAGACAGGAGACAGGAGACAGGAGAAGGGCAGGTACCGCCTGGGTCCTCATCCTCGCCCTCTTCGCCCCGGGCGCGGCGTCCGCCGACTGGACGGCGACCGGGACGTTCCTGTACCGGAACCGCAACTACGACGCGAGCGGGTTCACCGGGACCAACCCGACCGCGCCGGTCCGGTACGCGGACGTCAAGGTGATCGATACCGGGACGAGCGCGGTCCTCGCCCAGGGGGCGACGAGCGCGACCGGGACCTTCTCGATCGCGGTGACGGACGCCGCCACCCGCGACATCGCGATCCGGGTCTACACCTCGTCCGACAACACCGCGGGGCTCGAGATCGAGGTCCGCGACGACGACACCAGCGAGGCGGTCATCGCCAAGACGGGCACCTCGGTCGCCTCGCACGGCTCCACGACCGACATCGCGATGGGATCGTTCACGGTCGAGACCGGCTCGGGCGGGGACGAGTTCAACATCTACGACTGCCTCGTGGTCGGCGCCGACGCGGTCGATGCCTTCCCGTCCGAGACGCGCCCGACGACGCTGGTGGTCGCCTACTGGGAGTCGGGGAGCACCGACGGGACGTTCTACGAAACGTCCGACAAGTCGATCCATCTCCTCGGGAAGGCGACCGACTCCGACGCGTACGACGACGCGGTGATCCTGCACGAGTACGGCCACTACGTCGCCGACGTCTACGCGCAGGACGACTCGCCGGGCGGCTCCCACTCGATCACGGCGAACAACCAGGACCCGCGCCTCTCGTGGTCGGAGGGGTGGGCGACGTTCTTCGGGTCGATCGCGCAGAGAACCCGGGGGGACACCACCCCCTCCCTCTACATCGACACCAACGGCTCCTCGGCGAGCGGCGGGGCGCTCGTGGCGTTCAACATCGAGGATCTTTCGAGCGCCACCCACTCGTCGCTCTCCTCGCTGGCGATCTACGCCACCAACGAGGTCGCCGTCTCCGCGGTGCTCTGGGACATCACGGACACTCCCGGCTCCGACGACGACACGCTGTCGCTCGCCGAGGGGGAGATCTGGGAAATCCACGACGACTACATCGGCGGGCTCGCCTCCGCGACCGTCATCACCCTGGAGGATTTCTGGGACGGCTGGTTCTCGACCGCCTACAACAACGGGAACGCCTCGGCCATCTCGACGATCTTCGCGGGGCGCTCCATCAACTATTCCGCCGATGCCCAGGAGCCGAACGACACCTTCGGCCAGGCGGTCGAGAAGTCGCCCGACGGCAACCTCACCGCGGGAACCTTGTACAAGGCGATCTCCGCCGACCCGCCCGACCCGGCGACGAACGCGATCGCCGACCCGGACTGGTTCAAGTTCACCGCGGTCTCCGGCGACATCTACACGATCGACACGACGACGCTGCTGAACGGCGCCGACACGGTCCTGACGCTCTACGGGACCGACGGCTCGACCGTCCTGACAAGCAACGACAACCGCGCCGGCGGCACGTTCGAGTCGCGCATCACCTGGACCGCCACGGGGAGCGGCACCTTCTTCGTCAAGGTCACCCCCACCAGCGGCAACTCCTCCGCCTATGGCGGCTACTCCCTCAAGATCTCGAACCCCAACTTCAAGGGGGCCGCCTCCGCGATCGTCGCGGTGACCCCGACCAGCGCCAGCGCGGACTTCCTCGACGCGGCGCCCGGCCCGCTCGCGCCCCTCGCGGCGGCGTTGGCGCTTTTGGCGTTCGCTCTCGTTTCCCGTGGGAGTGGGAGGCATATGGCAAAGGGCAGGCCGGAATGACCGTGCCAAGCCTCTCCTCCGCTACCCATTCTCGCCGACGACATCCCGCCGCGGGCCGACCGCCGGCACGTTGGCGCGCAGGCCGGATCGCCGGGAGCTCGTGAGGAGCGTAGGCCCCCACTCCCGATGGATCTCTCCCCAGCCCACGAATTTCAGCCGGGTTGAATGTGCATGGGCCGAAGCGACGAAGCGAGCGACCTGGCGATCCGAGCCGAGCACCAGTGACGGCGGGCGGCCCGCGGCGGGGGCAGCGACAAGGCAGACCGCCGAGACCGTGTCGAACCGGAAAATGGGGACAGTCCACGCCTACGCCGGATCGATCGCTGGGACAGTCCCCATTTTCCGACTCCTGTCTTCTGTCGCACCCTCGTTCCGGTTATCTTGAATCCGCCATGTACGAACGCTTCACCGACCGCGCGCGCAAGGCGCTGAACCTCGCCCGGCAGGAGGCGCAGAGGTTCAACCACCAGTACATCGGGACCGAGCACCTTCTCCTTGGACTCGTAAAGGAGGGGAGCGGTGTCGCGGCGAACGTCCTGGAGTCGTTCGAGGTCGACCTCAAGAAGCTGCGGCACGAGATCGAGAAGCTGGTGCAGCCGGGGCCCGACACGGTGGCGGTCGGCTCGCCGCCGCTGACCCCGCGCACGAAGAAGGTGCTCGACTACGCCCTGGAGGAGGCGCGCTCCCTGGGGCACGGGTACATCGGCACGGAGCACCTCCTGCTCGGGCTCCTGCGCGAGACGGAGGGGGTCGCGGCGCAGGTCCTGCTGAACCTCAACCTGAAGCTCGAGGATGTCCGCGAGCGGGTCCTCGACCACCTGGAGGCGGGAGTCCAGTCCACGGGCGGAGCCGAGGGCGGGGAGAAGACGAAGCGCGAGGGGGGGAGCAAGACGAAGACGCCCGCGCTCGATGCGTTCGGACGGGACCTCACGCAACTGGCGAAGGAGGGGCAGCTCGACCCCGTGATCGGCCGCGAGCCGGAGATCGAGCGGCTCGTCATGGTCCTGTCCCGCCGGACGAAGAACAACCCGGTGCTCCTCGGGGAGGCGGGGGTCGGGAAGACCGCGATCGTCGAGGGGCTCGCCCAGCTGATCGTGAAGGGGGACGTGCCGGACCTGCTGCGCTCGCGCCGGATCGTGGTGCTGGACCTGGCGCTGATGGTGGCCGGGACCAAGTACCGCGGCCAGTTCGAGGAGCGGATCAAGGCGGTCATGAACGAGGTCCGCCGGGCGAAGAACGTGATCCTGTTCATCGACGAGCTGCACACCCTGGTGGGCGCGGGGGGCGCGGAGGGGGCGATCGATGCGTCGAACGTGATGAAGCCCGCCTTATCCCGCGGCGAGATCCA
>JACQRN010000341.1 GCA_016206515.1 Planctomycetota bacterium
ATCCCCAGGACCACCGCGAACAGCAGCGCCGCGTACAGGCCGCCGAAAAACGCGAGCGACTGGATCTGCCGACGGATCTCGCGGAGGTCCACGGAGCATAGTTTGATCGGCTCGCGCCTGAAAGTCCAAGCGAAGCGCGAAGCGAGCGGCGCGAAGCGTAAAATCCCCCCATGGGCGACATCGCGACGAACCGCCGCGCCTTCCACTTCTACGAGATCACCTCCAAGGTGGAGGCGGGGATGATCCTCGTCGGGACGGAGGTCAAGTCGCTGCGCTCGGGGCGCGCCACGATCGAGCACGGGTACGCGCACGCGCGCGACGGGAGGCTGACGCTCCTGGGCGTCGACATCCCCGCCTACGAGTTCGCCGGCCCCCACCGCAACCATGAGCCGGGCCGTACGCGCACGCTCCTCGTCCACAAGCGCCAGATGCGGGAGCTCGAGACGCACGCGAGCGCCAAGGGGAACACGCTGATCCCCCTGCGCATCTATTTCCACAACGGCTTCGCGAAGGTGGAACTCGGCCTCGCCCGCGGCAGGCGCGCCCCCGACCGCCGCGCGGCGATCCGCAAGCGCGAGACCGAGCGGGACATCCGGCGGGCGATGGAGCGCAGACGATGAACGCCCGGGGTATACTCCACCGGGATCTTTGGAAACCGGGGGCGAACAGGTTCGACAGCGTGTGAGAACGCAGGGTGGCGCTCCGAGGACGCCGGTTGGCCTCGTAAAAAGCCCGGCAACAATTAGCTGCTAATCCCAGCTACGCACTCGCGGCCTAGCGCCACGACGTCCGCCCGGCCGCGCCCCGAGGCCGGGAGGGACGTAAAAACAGGGGCTGGCTCCGCGACAGCGCCCGGCGGTCGCGGGGCGAGAAAACGCCGGGATGGCCAAGGGGGGATCCTCTCCGTCGGAGCCCCCCGCGGCGACATCCAATAGACGGGGCACGAGCGTAGAGGCCCTGCCGGACCGCACGTTGGACGGGGGTGCGATTCCCCCCGCCTCCATTTTTGAACTGCAAATTCCCGGGACATCCGTGTCCCGGGAATTTGCGTCTTGGCCTCCGGGGGGGTGCCCCGTCGGCCAAGCCTCGCTCCGCGACACCCCGGCGCTTCGCGCCGGGGACCCGGTCGCTCCACTCGGCGGCCGCGCCCATCCATGGGCGCGGACCGACGTCTCGAGCGGAGCCCTCGTCGCGATGCTCGCTCCGGCACACCCCTGGCGCTTCGCGCCGGGGGCCCGGTGCCTGCGCTGCGCGCCCGCGCGCATCCTGCGCGCGGAGCGGTCAGGGCGCCGACCCTCACCTGTTACGATGACTCGATGTACACATCCTCGCGCTTCGCGTCGACGATGAGGCGTCCGCGAGACAGAAGCCCCATGCCGGCGAGGGCGGTCTTGCCATCCGAGGAGTAGATGTCGATCGATTCGCTGCGCCCCAGCCACTCGACGATCCCTTCGTACACGGAGAGAACGATCGACTCGCCCGACGCTGTACGACCCTGGACAAACCCGAGCCGAGTGCACCCCAACCGCTCCACGAGGTCCGATGGGAGCATGAGGTCGCCGTCGAAACCGGTGTCGATTAAAATCTCAACGGTGTCGGACAGTCCAGCAACCTGAAGACGCACATGCGGCGAGCCGCCACGAAAGTAGCCCCGTTCGACGGGCACGTCAGAAGGCGCCGATGAAGTGCGGGACGTCACGACCGACGCGCATGAAGATGAACTCCCGGCCGGGGCGCGTCCGGGAGGCCACCGCATAGGCATCTCGCTCCGTGTCGCCCAGGAAGGTTTCCCCGGTCAGGACGTCGATCGCCATGATCCGGCCGTCCTGCTCCGGCCCGAGCGACTCACAGGCGCGGCGGAAGATCTTCTCCGCCTTCACCCAATCCTGTTTTGTCGGCTCGCCCCCCACAGGTTCATCGTACCACACATGCAAACCGACGCCCGGCCGCGCCGCTCGCGATAAGAATGGGGACTGCCTACGATGGCGCGCATGGTGGGCCATGTCGTCGTCACCGGGGCCTTCAGCTACACGGGCGCGGCGGTCGCCGGAGAGCTGATCCGGCGCGGGGTGACGGTCCGCACGCTCACGAATCGGCAGCCTCCTCCCGGGAGCGTGGCGATCCCTCACGCGCCGCTCCGGATGGACGGGGCCTATTTGACGGACCAGCTCAAGGGTGCGGACGCGCTCGTCAACACCTATTGGATCCGGCTGCCGCACGGAAGGGCTGACTTCGGGACCGCCGTACGCGATTCACGGATCCTCATCGAGGCGGCCACCCGCGCCGGCGTGCGTCGCCTCGTGTACGTAAGCGTCAGCAATGCAGGACAGGGTCACCATCTCGGGTACTACGCCGGCAAGGCAGCGGTGGAACAGATCGTCCGCGAATGCGACCTATCCCACGCCATCGTCCGCCCCACCCTGATCGTCGGACCCTGCGACGTCCTGACGAACAACATCGCATGGTTCCTCCGGCGATTCCCGGCCTTCCTGCTGCCCGACGGAGGAGGGTATCGACTCCAGCCCGTCACGCTGTCCGACACAGCCCGGATCGTCGCCGACGCGCTCGAATCGGGCGGGGACATCGAGATCGATGCGGCCGGCCCCGACACGATCATGTTCTCCGAATACGTCCGTTGGATCGCGGAGGCATGCGACGTGCAACGGCCGTTCGTGGGCGTCCCAGGGTGGCTTTCCCTCGTCTGCATCCGTTTCGTCGGGGCCTTGCTACGGGATGTCGTTCTGACCCGGGAGGAGATGCTGGGACTCGAACAGGAGCTACTCGTTTCCCACGAACCGCCGCGGGGAAGGGAATCGGTGCGGTCGTGGCTTCATTCGAACGGAACGAACCTCGGACGCTCCTATCTCAACGATATCCACCGCCACTTCGGGGCAGGTCGCCATGCCACGATCTCCCCGCCGACGAGGCTCCCGAGGCTGGGGTAGAGTCCGTTGGTGGAACCCTCCGTCACGATTCCCGACTGGCTGCCGGGGTTCCTGGGCAGGCTGGTGAAGCGCCGTCTGCGGTCGGCGGGGCAGAGGGCGCTGGCTTCGGAAACGATCGTCCGATATCAGCGGGAGATTGACGCCTATGTGCGGGAGGTCGACCGGAGGGACAGCCGGAGGGCGGCACGGCGGCTGCGGCGAGCCGTCGAAGAGGCGCGGACGCGACCCGGGCACGTCTGCTATGACGATGGGGGCGGCGCGCTCCGGTACCGCGACTTCCGCATGGCCTCATCGATGCGCGGATCGTTCACCCTCCCGGGCGCCCATCCGGGCTGGAGGCTCGCGGCGACTTTCGTCGCGCTCCTGGTGATCGCCCTGACGCTCGGCGGCGCGGTCCGGCTCGCCGTATGGGCGGAGGTGATCTTCGTAGAACACCTTACCACAATCGACGACATCGAACGCTGACCGGCTCCCTACTCCCCCGGCCGGGCGCGCAGCGTCACGGGGACGTCGATGCGTTCGCCGGTGCGGCCCTTCTCGATCGTGAGCGTCACGCGGTCGTCGGGGAGGTGCTCCTGGATGAGCTTGGCGAGTTGGGTTGCGTTGCGGATCGGGTGGCCGTCGCAGGAGAGGATCAGGTCGGCGGGTTCGAGCGCGGCCTCGGCGGCGGGGGAGTCGGGCATCACCTTCGTCAGGAGGACCCCGCCCTGCGACAGGCCGCTGGGGGCGAACGCGGCCCCCAGGTACGGGACGCCGAGGTCGCGCCCTTCGCGCAGGAGAGGGAGCGTCGGCAAGAGGTCGGCCCAGGGGATCGTGAAGGCGACCCCCGCCTGGGTCATCTGGCCGAACAATTGCGTAAAGACGCCGATCACGCGACCGTCGAGGTCGGTGAGAGGCCCCCCCGCGGTGCAGAAGAGGAACGGCGCGTCGGTCTGCACCGCGTTCTGCTGGCGCCGCAACCCCGAGACGATTCCGAAGAACGGGGAGGCGACGACGCGCGGCTCGCCCCCTGGGGGCCCGCCCCCTAGGGGCTCGAACGTCGTACTCCACGACAGGACCGCCTGGCCGGGGCGCAGCATCTGGGCGTCGAGGATCTCGGCGCGCGGCCAGTCGCGGCCCGCCGCCTCGCACACCAGGAGCGTCAGGTCGCGCCTCTCGTCAGTCCCCTTGCGCTGGGCGCTCAACCGCGTTCCGTCGGAGAACTCCACCTCGTACCCCTCGATCCCGTCGGCGCGGATCGTGGGGGACCAGCCGAGGATCTCCCCTGGGCCGACGATCGTCCCCGTGTAGGGGCCGGGGATCGGGTCGACGAGCCCCCAGCGCGCCTCCTTCCACTTCGGGTGGATCCGAACCAGGAGAGGCGCCACCCGCGCGGACGCGGCACGGACCTGCGCGGGCAACCCCTCCGGCAAGGGCGTGCGCCCTTCCGCGCGCGGCCCCCCCTCGATCCTCTCCCAGATCCTCGCGTGCCAGACGCGGGTCGGGATCGCGAAGTGGATCTCGTCACGTGTGCGGTCGTCGAACTGCAGCTGGCCGGCGATCCCGACCACGTTCCCGCGCGGGTCGACCACCACGCCTCCCTCGACCCCGGGGTTGATCGAGGCGTCCATCACGAGGGCGACGTCGCGGTAGACGCCGCTCCCCTGGAGCCGGTCGACGGCGTTGACGATCCCGAGCGTCACGGACCCCCAGTGGTCGAACGGATTCCCGACGACCGCGACCCAGTCGCCCGGGCGCGTGTCCGCGGCGCGGTCGATCGTCACGCACGGGTACCCCTCTCCGGGAACCTTCAGCACGGCGAGGTCGTGCTCGGGATCGCCGATCACGTACTCCGCCTTCATCCGCCGGCCGTCGGCGAGGAACACCTCGATGTCGGACCCCGCGTTCGCCACCCGGTAATTCGCCAGGAGGAGCCCGTCAGCTCGCACGAAGAACGCCGTGCCGCGGGTCTGGTTCGTCCCCGCGACGGCGCGGATCTTCACGAGGGCCGGGAGCAGGCGGGACACGGACGCGCGCAGGTTCGACTGGAACTCGGCGAGGGTCGCTGGTTCGGTCGGCGCGGCGCTTTCCGCACGCACGCCCAGGACAAACAGGGCCGTGAGGGCGGCAAGGGCCGGGCCTACAACCTCATGCCGTCCCGAGGAACGCGATATTTTCGCGGACCGAGCCCCCCGTGTGGGCCGCCCTCGCATCACGATCACCGGCCGGCCCACCTCAGCGGCCACCGGACGGCCCCTCGGGAGACTCCGTGGGGACGAAGACCCCCAGCGTCACCGGCTGCTCCCCGGCCTCCTCCCCGCGCGCGAAGCGGACCAGCACTCGCCATCCGGCGGGAAACACGCTCAACACATTCCGCAGGTCCGCGGCGCTCCGGACGGGACGGCCATGCAGCTCGACGATCCGGTCCCCGACCTGCAACCCCGCCGCCGCCGCGGCCCCGCCCACGGCGACCTCCGTGAGCAGCGCGCCACGCCCCTCGAACGCATCCTCCGCCTGCGCCCCAAGCGTCCCGTGGCGGACGACCCCCCCCTTGCGCATGTCGGGAAGGAAGTTGCGGATCTGGTTGGCCGAGATCGCGTACCCGATCCCGGAGTTCATCCGCCCGCGCCGGACGTGGATCTTCCCGTTGATCCCGATCAGCTCGCCGCGGAGATTGAACAGCGGCCCCCCCGAGTTCCCCGGGTTGAGCGCCGCGTCGGTCTGGATGCTGTCGCCGTAGATGTACTCCCCCTTGTCGTCCATGCGGTGCAGGCCGCTGACGATCCCCAGGCTCACCGATGGCCGGAAGTCCGTGAGCGCCGAGTTCCAGGGGTTCCCCATCGCGACGGCCAAGTCCCCTACCGCGAGGCGGTCCGAGTCCCCCAGCGGGGCGAACGGCACCGGTCCCGGGGGCCGGATACGGACGAGTGCCAAGTCCCCCAGCGGGTCGCCGCCGACGCGCTCCCCCGCGAAGATCCGCCCGTCGGGGAGCCCCACCTCGATCGCGGTCGCCTCCCCCACGACGTGCCAGTTCGTCAGGACCTCGCCGGAGGCGGAGATCAGGACCCCCGAAGCGGCGCTGCTCGTGGCGCCCGCCTGCGGGACGTCGTCCTCCGGGCGCAGACCGCTCCCCATCCGCGGTCGTCCGAAAACCATCTCGATGCTGACGACCGCTGGATGGATCCGCTCGACGAACGCCGCCAGTTCCTCCGACCCCGGCCAGGCCGGCGGCGCGGGCGGATCGTCGGCAGCCCCCACGACGAGAACACCGACAACAGATAGCACCAGGAACATACACGCGGCGCTATGGGACGGGAGGGCACGGGGAAGCATCTAGGGAAGTGTAACGTCCCCCGGGCGGCGGCGTTCGGTCCGTGATTCCAAGGGGCGATGGCTGCCGCGCGCAGGATGCGCGCGATCGCCAAGTGGAGAAGCGCCCGGGTCCCCACGCGCACGAATTCCGCGCGTGGGGTGGCGCGAAACGAGGCTTTGCGACGAGGGCTTGACCTCCTTCGTCTGGGCCATCCCTGGCCCTTGGCCTCTTCGAGCGTTACCCGGGGCGGGCATCCGTGCCCGCCCGTCGCCCGTGCCTGCGGACCGCTTCGCGGTCCGCAGGATTGGCACGGGCGACCCCGAGGAGCAAGACGCAAATTCCCGGGGCACGGACGCCCCGGGAATTTACAGTTCCAATATGGTGGAGGCGATGGGATTCGAACCCACTACCTCAACGTTGCGAACGTTGCGCTCTCCCAATTGAGCTACGCCCCCACCGAACCGCGAGGGCGGGGATTCTACGGAACTTCGAACCGGGCATCCATGCCCGCCCTACTTCCCCGCCAGATCCCTCACCGTCACCCCCTCGAGGGCGCGGGCGACGCCTTCCTGGACCTTCGCGAGGACGGCGCGAACATCCTTCGATGGAAGCCGGGCCTGCGACTCGCCGGGGGCGACGTCAAGCCACCCGCGCGATATCGAAGTCAGGGAACAGGATCACCGCCGGGTGTACCTGGAGCGCCTTCGCAAGCATCATGGCGCGTTCACGTCCGA
>JACQRN010000353.1 GCA_016206515.1 Planctomycetota bacterium
GATCTGGCCCTTCTCGCGGGGCAGAACGCGCCGCTCGCGGACGTTCTCGATCCCCTCCTGAAGGAGCTGGCCGCCTCCGCGGGGGACGCCCTCGAGACCCACCGCACCCTCCTGTCTGACGAGGCGCGCGCGGGCCGCTTCCGCTGGGACCTCATCGAATCGATGGGAAAGATCGCCGTGACGCCCGTGCAGGAGTCCCTCGTGGAGGAGGCGCGCGTGAGGCTCGCCCAGCAGCAGCGCCGCACGAGCGGCTCCCAGCCGAGGCCGGAGCCGCCCCGCCGGGACCGGCCCGTCCGCCCCACGCCCCAGGAGCACCGTCCCCCTCCCGAGATGCAGCAGATCCCGCGCTGGTTCGACACCGCCTGCGACGACGCCAAGCGCAAGTGCATGCAGGGGCGCCAGGACGAGGCGCGACAGATCATGCTGCGCATGAGGCGCGAGCACGAACGGGAGTTCCGCGAGTTTCCGTTCCTCCAGCAGGCATATGACTACGCCATGCAGATGATCGAGCAGTGCCAGGGCCCCCCCCCCCATGGCATGGAGGGGGGCGGGCACAACTGGGAAGAATCTCCCGGCGGGAACGAGGGCGGAGAGTAGTCCTGGACGTCGAGACGGAACTCCCCCCCGCCTTCGCCCGCGCCCTCCTGATCTGGTACGGGAGGGAGAGACGCGACCTCCCCTGGCGCTGGACACGCGCCCCGTACCGGATCTGGGTCTCGGAGATCATGCTCCAGCAGACGCGGGTTGAGACCGTCATCCCGTACTACCGCCGGTTCCTGCGGCGCTTCCCGTCCGTGCGTTCGCTCGCCCGCGCGCGGCGCCAGGATGTCCTGAAGGCGTGGGAAGGGCTCGGGTACTACCGCCGCGCCGCGAACCTGCACGAGGGGGCGAAGGCGGTGGTGGAGCGACACGGGGGGCGTTTCCCGCGCGACGCGAAGGCGATCCGCGCCCTGCCGGGGATCGGCGACTACACCGCCGGGGCGATCCGGTCGATCGCCCTGGGGCACAACGCGCCGCTCGTCGACGGGAACGTCGCACGGGTCCTCGCGCGCCTCCTGGCAATCCGCCGGCCCGTGCGGGACCGGGCCGTCCGGGCGCGGCTGTGGGAAGTCGCCAGCGCGATCCTCCCCGCCGGGCGCGCGGGCGATTTCAACCAGGCGATGATGGAACTGGGCGCGACGGTCTGCACGCCCCGCGCGCCCGCCTGCCCATCCTGCCCGGTCCGGCGATGGTGCCGGGCCGAGCGGCTCGGGACCGCGGACAGGGTGCCGACGCGCGCCCAGGCGCGCGAGCGCCCCGTCCGGAGGGAGCCGATCGCCCTCGTCCCGCGCCGGGGACGGATCCTTCTGCGCAAGCGCCCCGACGAGGGGCTGCTCGGCGGGATGTGGGAGTTCCCGCCGGAGGCCTATCTTCGCGGGCAGGGTTCCCGCCTCGGCGCCGGGGAGGCGGTCGGGACCTACCGCCACGGCTTCACCCACTTCTCGCAGGTCGCCCGGGTGCGGCGCTATCCCGACGCCCGCGTGGGCCCCGACCGCGCCCTGCGGTGGGTCGACCCGCGAACCCTCGGGAACCTCCCGGTCACACGGCTGACGACGAAGATCAGCGCTGCGTTGCGCGGCGGGACGTAAAGTCCCGCCCTACCCCTGAAGGGCCCACTCCACCTTCGCGGCCCAGGTCGTCCCGGGGAAATCGTCCGGGATCCGCTTCCACGCCTCCTTGCAGCGGTTGAAGTCGCGCGTCTGGCGGAGCGCGATCACGCCCGCCCAATACTGCGCCTCGGCGGTCCGCTCGGTCTTCGGGTGGCGCTCGACCATCTCGGAAAAGAGGGACTTCGCCTTCTCGTACTCCTTGCGCGCGAACGCCTCCATCGCGCGGCCGAAGCAGAGCTCCGCACGGTAATGCGCCGGGGGGAGGAACCCGACCGTCAGGTGCTGCGCCTTCCCCGTTGCGTCGGCGACGACGGTCGCCGGGAGCCACCGCACGCCGAAGGTCCGCGCGAGGTCCGCATGGTCGGCGGTCTTCAGTTTCACCGCCACGAAGTTCGATGAGACGTCCCTGATGACCTCCGGGTCCGGATGCGTCACGGCATCCATCCTCTTGCAGCCGCCTCACTCGGGGGAGAAGAAGTCGAGCAGGATCGGCCTGCCCGAGCGCGAAGCCTCCGCCATCCCCTTCTCGAACGCATCGAGCCATCTGATCGTCGCCATGACGACAGTGTACGATCCGCCCATGGCGATCCGCCGCCCGATGCGCCTGGCGATGCGCGCCTTCACGCTTCTCCTGCTGGCGGCGGCCGGTGGGATCTGGGGCGCCTCGTGGTGGCAGGGGAGGGCGCGCGAGGCGGCGCTGCGGAAGGTGATCGAACGGATCGAGGCGCGCTCCCCGGTCGGCCAGCTGCGCCACGCCGGGACGCGCGGCGGGAAGACGCTCGTGGCGTTCCGGGAGATCGGCGAGGGGGGCGCGGCGCTTCCCGAGAGGACGTTCGAGATCGACGGCGACGTCGTCTACGTCGACGCGCTCGTCGTGAAGTTCGACGACGCGCTCGTCGAGGCGGGCGACCCCCTGCGCGGGAAGTCGATCCACCTGTTCCGGCGCCTGTTCGGCGAGCGCC
>JACQRN010000350.1 GCA_016206515.1 Planctomycetota bacterium
CGTCAGGCGGCGCAGCACCTCCTGCCGGAGGAACCCCTGCGCCGCCTCCACGGTCCGGACCGACCCCGCGCGCCAGGAGCGGTCGAGCGCCTCGAGCACCGCCATCGAGGTCTCGACCCCGAAGTCGGAGGTGACGAGCGCCTCCTCCATCCGCGCGAGATCCTCCTCGGCCAGCACTCGGCCGGGACGCAGCAGGTCGCCGAGGCGGCCCCAGAACCCCTGCTTGGCCTTTCGCAGCGCGCCGGAGAGGGAGACGTCAGACATCAGCCCGGGACCTCCCGCCCCGCTCCCCGGACACTGAACCCCGGCCTCCGAGACCCGCACCCCGCTCCCCGAACCACGAATCCCGCAGGATGCATCCGCGTAGCCGCGTGGCCGCGTACCGCGGTCCGCGGGTCCGCGATCCGCGGGGCGCGGGTTGCTGTACGCGGATACGCGTTGCGCGGGATGCGGAACGCGGGGACCGGAGATTGGAGCGTGCTGACCGGGGTACGGAGAACGGAGCCCGGGGACCGGGAACCGCTCATGCCCCCAACGTCTCCCGGGGCTGGGTCTCCTCCGGCGGCCGGTTCGCGTGCTCGCGCAGCACCCGGTCGAGCACCCCGTTGACAAAGGAATACGACTGGGCGTCGCCGTACCGCTTGGCGAGTTCCACCGCCTCGTCGAGGCAGACGCGCGCGGGGATCCCCCGGCTGTGCATCAGCTCGTACGCGCCGATCCGGAGGATCGTGCGATCGACGACCGCCATGCGCCCCAGGCTCCAGTTCTGGGCGCAGCGCGATACGATCTCCCCCAGGACGTCCCATCCGGAGAGCACCCCGTCGACGAGCGTCTCGAAGTACGCGAGGTCGCCCCCCTCCCGTTCGGTCGCCCATCCCCGGACCGCCTCGACGGTCCGCTCGCCGGTCAGGTCCGCCCGGTACAGCACCTGCATCGCCCTCTCGCGCGCCAGGGTCCGGGCCTCCTGGGGTCCGGCCATGCCGCTACGCCTTCCCCGAGCGGACGCGGCGCACGACCTCGACGGTCCGGAGCGCCGCCTCGGCCGCGTGCGCTCCGCGGTTGTCCGGACCGGGGCGGCAGCGCGCGCGTACCTGCGCGAGGGTGCGCGCGGTGACGATCCCGAGCCCCACCGGCACGCCGAGGCGGGAGGCGATCGCCTGCAGCTCGCGGGCGACCGCGTGGGCGATCACCTCGTCGTGGTTCGTCCCGCCCCGCAGGATGCACCCGAGGGCGACGACCGCGTCGAAGGCGCCACAGGAGGCGCAGGCGGATGCGACCGCGGGGATCTCCCACGCCCCGGGGACCCGCAGCACCCGGATGCGCGAGGCCGGGACGCCGGACGCCTTCAGGCGTCCGAGGGCGCCCGCGAGCAGGCGTTCGGGGAACGGCGCATTGAATTCCGATGCGATAAGGGCGACGCGGGGGGGGCGAGGCTTACCCATCCGCCCCCTCCGCCGCGTCGATCGGCGGCAGTTCCAGGACGAACGTCGTCCCTTTCCCGAGGGCCGTCTCGACACGCAGGCGCCCGCCGTGGACCTCCGTGATCTTCTGGCAGATCGACAGGCCGAGCCCCGTCCCGCGATCCTTCGACGTGAAAAACGGGTCGAAGATCCGCGACAGGACGTCGTCGGGGATTCCCGGGCCGGTATCGGACACCCGAAGGGCGACCCCGCGCGCGGCGGCGCGCACCGACAGGCGCAGCTCGCGCTCCCGGCCGGGCGGGTTCTCCTGCATCGCCTCGATGGCATTGCGCACCAGGTTCAGGAGCACCTGCCGGATCCGCTCGGCGCTCCCACGCGCGTTGAGCGGCTCCAACTCGGGGGGGACCACCTTCACCTTCGCTCCGGTCGCCTCCGGGGTGACCTGCTTGAGCAGATCCTGGACGAGATCCGACAGGCCGAAGACGTCCGCCGTCGCCCGGTCGATCCGGGCGAAGTCGAGAAGGTCCTGGACGATCCGGTTGATGCGGTCGACCTCGCGGACGATGATCCCGAGGTACTCGGTGTTCGTCCCCGGCTGCTCCTGGAGGAGCTCCGCGAACCCCCGGATCGAGTTAAGGGGGTTCCGGACCTCGTGCGCGATCCCGGCGGCCATCTGGCCGAGCGCCGCGAGCCTCCCCGCGCGGCGTACCTCCTCCTCCAGCGCGCGGATCCCGGTCAGGTCCCGGAAGTTCGCGATCGCGCCGATCCGGTCCCCGTGGGGGCCCCGCAGGGGGTGCGCGGTGACCCCCAGGTAGAGCCGCCCGTCGTCCCCGGGGGCGCGCTGGAGGACGACCTCCTTGCGGTCGCGCGGAATCCCGTCGCGGGCGACGTCCACGAGGATCTTCCCGAGGGGCGCGAGCCACGACGCCTGGTCCAACGCCGCCCCGCGCACCTCCTCCTCGCGCATGCCGAACAGCCCGCAGGAATACGCATTCATGCGCTGGACGATCCCGCCCGAGTCGACCACCACCACGCCGCTGCCAAGACACCGCAGGATCGCCTCGGAGAACTCCCCGGCGCGCAGGAGCTGCTCGTACAGCCCGGCGTTCTCGGCGCACATCGCCAGGATCCCGGCGAGCGCCGCCAGGAGCTTCAGGTCCCCCTCCGCGTAGATCCCCCGCGCGACGGGCCGGTCCAGATAGAGGATCCCGGCGAGCTGGTCGCCGCGCACGACCGGCGCCCCCATGATGCAGTGCCCCTGCCACTGCGCGATCGACTCCCCGGGCCCCAGCCGCGGGTCGCTCGCGGCGTCCTCCACGCAGATCGCCTCCCGCCGTTCGCGGACGTATTCGAGCACGGACCGGCTCACCTGCACCTCGCCGCCGGAGGGACCCCCGGGGCGGTGGACCGCCGCGACCGTCGGCTCCCCGGTCGCCTCGAAGGCGACGTAGACGACGCGCTCGGCGACGAAGATCCCGGCGATCTCCCCGAGGGCGCGCCCCAGCAGCTGCTGGGGCGACTGCTGGGGCGTGACCGCCTCGAGGAACCGCAGGAGCACCGCGCCCCCGGCCTCGCCGAAGGCGATCCCCTCCCCGCGCACCTGCCGCGGGTCGACGCTGACGCGCGGCTTGTCGATGCGCGAGTCCTTCTGCAGCAGCGCGTACGAGCCGGTCCGCGTCCGTGGGCGCTGGTCGACCAGGAACACCAGCCGCGTCGCGCCGATCACGATCTGGTCGCCGTCGGCCAGGACGCTTTCCGTGATCCGCCGCCCGTTGACGTACGTCCCGTTCGTGCTCCCGAGATCCCGCAGGACGAATCCGTCTGCGGAGCGGGCCAGAACCGAGTGGCGCCGGGAGACCTGCGTCTCGTTGAGGAACAGGTCGTTGTCCTTGTCGCGCCCGATCCGGAAATCCGTACGCCCGATCGGGAAGACGACGCCGCTCTTCGGGTCGTGCAGGTGCGCCGGGAGGATCACGGCCGTGTCGGGCCGCGCCTGGATCGCGTGCGCGCGGGTCGGCTGGGACGGGCTATGCAAGGAGCACCTGGGCAACGCGGCGGGCCGCCTCGGTCCGCCCGTCCGACGAGGCGGTCGCCACGCCCGCGATCGCCTCGCACAGATCGTCCCGCCCCGCGCACGCCTGGACGAACCCCATCAGCGGCGCCTCGGCGCAGGCGCGCACGAGGAGCCCCGCCAGCCCCTCCGGGCTCGATTCGACCTCCCGCAGGGCCGCCGGGGCGTTGACCCAGGACGACCGCGGCAGCCGGGAGAGGCGGTCGTGGAGGAAGCGCGTGGCGGGCTTCAGGCGGCAGCCGCGCAGGGAGTTCCATGCCCCCCAGGCGACTGCGTCGGCGGCGTCGGCGAGCCACGGGAGGATCGCGTCGACCGTCTCGGGTTCGCGCACGAGTCCCAGCGACTGCACGAAGGCGGTCCGCGCGCGTTCCGGGAGCGCCGCGACCGCCTCGCGCGGGATGCGCAGCGCATCCTGCGGGGCGGCGGCGAACAGGAGCGTGACCGCGCCGGAGCGGACGTCCTCCTCCCGGGCCGCGAGGAGGCGATCGAAGAGGGTGCGGCGCGGCTTGGCGGCGAGCCCGCTCACGAGTTCCCGGATCGCCGGGGCGATCTCCTGGCCGCTGCGCACCGCGTAGGCGATCGCCACCGCGCAGACGCGGGCGAGGGGGTGCCGGGAGAGCGCCTTGACGCCGGCGGCGCGCACCTCCTCGACCGAGTCGTACAGGAGCGGAATCAGCGCCGCGAAGACGCGCGCGTGGTCGACCGCGCCGAGCCGGTCGGCGACCGATACGCGCGTGCGGTAGTGCTCGTCAATCCCCCAGGTGCGCAGGAGATCGATCCCGCGCTCCGGCTCGATCTCGAGGGGGAGCAGCTCCGTGCAGGCGACCCGCGCCGAGACGTCCCCGTACGAGAAGGCGGTCGCCAGGCGCTTGCGCGCGTCGGCGACCTTGAGACGTCCGACCGACTGCTGGAGGATCCGCTTGAGCTCCGCGGGCGGGCGCCCCTCGAGGTCCACGCGGTCGGGCCGGACCCGCCCCACCGCGTTCGGCCCGTACTGGAGGTAGAGCGCGAGGTCAACGATCCCCAGCCTCCCGGGCTCGACCGCGAGCATCTCGGTCTCCGCCTGCTCGGGAGCGGCGAAGAAGAGCGGGTTGGAGGATCCGTCCTGCGTCCTGCGCGATGCGTCCTGCGACGGAGGCGGCGGGAGCGGGGTCGTCTCCGCGCCGGAGCGTCCGAGCGCCAGGAAGACGCGTTCGCGCAGGACCGCGAGGTTGACCGGCTTGGTCAGGTACGAGGCGACGCCACGCTTCGCCGCGCGCAGGACGATCTCCTCCTCCTTGTGGGCCGTGATGACGATCACGGGCGTCTTGTCCCCCGCCTCATGGAGCCGCCGCAGGACCGTCAGCCCGTCGGTCCCCGGCATCCCGATGTCCAGGATCAGGAGATCCGGCTTCGACTCCCGCACCTGCCGGATCGCCTCCTCCCCGTCGGAGGCCTGGAGGACGCGGAACCCTTCCCGCTCGAGGACGGTCGCGTACAGAAGCCGCGCGCTGGCAACGTCGTCGGCAACAAGGATCCGTCCCGCATGGGGCGCGACGCTCACGGGGAGGAGTATAGGGGAAACGGTTGACTCGGGCCGGACCGGTCGTATCCTCGCCGGGGCGATGCCTGCCTCCTGCGCCATCTGCGGAAAAACCGGGTCGTTCGGCAACACCATCACGACCCGCGGCGAGCCCAAGCGGAAGGGCGGCTTCGGCCTGAAGGTCACCGGCATCAACCGCCGCCGCTGGCAGCCGAACCTGCACAAGCAGCGCGTGATCGTCAACGGCGCCAAGCGCCGCCTGCGGATCTGCGCGCGCTGCATCAAGAGCGACACCGTCCAG
>JACQRN010000351.1 GCA_016206515.1 Planctomycetota bacterium
ATCTCCTGCTGGCGCGGCGTCAGCAGGCCCACCCCCGCCCCCTCCAGCAGCACGGCGTCGAGCGTCGCGCGCCCGGCCGCCCCGGGGCGATCCTTGCGCGGGACGCCCGCCAGCCGCGCGATCCCCTGCGTGAACCATCCGAGCGGGACCGCCAGCGGCCAGAGCGCGAGCCGGACCGCCGCCATCCAAGGGGCGGCGGTGTAGGTCAGGGTCTCGGCGGCGGCGCGGGCGAGCGATTTCGGGAGCAGTTCCCCGGCGAAGAACAGGAACGGCCCGAGCACGGCGGTCGCGAGCAGCTCCGCGGCGCGCTCCCCCAGCCCCCAGGCGTGTGCCGCGAGCACGCCGAGGGAGGTGATCGTGAAGTTCGCGAGGTTGTTCCCGACGAGGATCGCGGAGAGCGTGCCCGGCGCGTCCCTCTCCAGACGAAGGAGCGTCCGCGCGTGGCGCTCGCCGCGGGCGGAGCGCGAGCGGAGCCGCAGACGGTTGACCGTATAGAAGCCGGTCTCGAACCCCGAGAAGAAGGAGGAGGCGGCGCAGGCGGCAAGGAATGCACCCGTCAGGAGGGCGGCTGTCACGTGGGCTCCTTCCTCGTCAGGGTCAGTTCCTGGACGGCATGGTGGCGCACGGTGGCGACCTCGAAGCGCCAGGGAGGCCAGGCGACCACGTCCCCGACCCGCGCGGGGCGGGCGAGGGACGCCTGCACCCAGCCGCCGACGGTCGTCGTGGAGGCGCCCTCCGGCGTGCTGCCGATCTCCTCGCGCAGGACGCGCAGCGGGCACCGCGCCAGAACCTGCCAGCGTCCGGGGCCGATCCGGCGCAGGGGGGGCGGCGCCAGATCGAACTCGTCGGTGAGATCCCCGACGATCTCCTCGACGATCGCCTCGATCGTCACGAACCCGGTGGCGGCGCCCCGCTCGTCGACGACGACCGCCGCGGGGACGTGCCCCGCGCGCAGGGTCTCGAGCGCCTCCTCGAGCGACGCGGAGGATCCGATGCGCGGCAGGTCGAGCATCAGGGAGTGGACGGCCGCCTCGGGGTGGTCCCAGCATGTCTTCAGTTTCAGGAGCCCGGCGGGCGGGGTCGTCCCTCCCTTGCCGGGAGGCTTGCCGGGAGGCTCGTCGGCCGGCACGCCGACCGGGAGCCAGGTGCATGAGGCGGCGCGGAAGGTCGCCAGCGCCTCCTCGTGCGTCGTGTCCGGGCGCAGCACAGGCACGTCGGCGCGCGGGGTCATCACCTCCCGCACCTGCTGCCCCTCGAAGGAGATGACGTCGCACAGCAGCCTCACCTGGGCGGGGCGCAGCGCCGTCTCTCCCCTCGGAAGCGACAGGGCCGCGCGGAGGTCCTCCTCCGTCACGCGGTGGGCGTCCGTGCCCACGCCGCGCAGCAGGAACGAGACCGGGCGGTTCAGCACGGTCGCCAGGGGGGCGAGGAGGGCGACCACCGGGCGCATCGGTTCGACGGCGAGGAGGGTGAAGGCCCGCGGATGCGACTGCGCGACGATCTTCGGCGTGATCTCCCCGAGCAGGATGAGGGTCGCCAGGGGGATCGCCGTCCACGCCGTCGCGGTCCATCCCGTTTCCTCGATGGCGCGCTGCCCGACGATCGCGAAGTACGCGACGTTGACCACGACGTTGCACAACAGGAGCGTCAGCAGGAGCCTCCGGGGACGCTCGAGCCACGCCTCGACGATGCGCGAGCGCCGCGGGGCGGAGCGTCGCAGCGCCTCCCGGTCCGCGTGTTGCAGCGAGAACAGGGCGGTCTCCGTCCCCGAGAAGAGCGCGGAGAGCGCCAGGAGCAGGAGCAGGGTGGCGGGGGTCATGCGATGTCGATGGAGGATTTCGCGAAGCGCGAAGCGCGAAGCGCGAAGCGGACGGTGGGCCATGGGGCCCAAGGCTCGGGGAACGGAGTGTGGGAGACGGACATGGGAGGGAAGCCTACTGGCCCCGGCCTGCGGGATTGTCGAGAACTTCCCTCTGGCACCCCGGGCAGAGGTCGAACGTCCGGACGGCGTGGACCTGCTCTTCGAGATCCATCGCGTCCATCCCCGCCGCCCGCGCCAGCGCGTCCCGTGCCAGGGCGGCGTGGTCGCGCGCGAGATCCTTCGCGGTGATCTCCAGCGCGTCGTAGGCGGCCTGGACGGTCAGCATCGCGACGTACCGGACCGGCTCGTCGATGAGCAGGGACTTCCCGCACCGGTCGCAGGACATCCCGTTCACGTTGAAACGGCGCCGCCTGCGGCATCCTGCCTCGGCGGCGCCGTCTGGCTCCTCGGGCAGAGCCCTCGTCGCCAAGCGTCGCTCCGTGCCACCCCGCGCGCGAATAACCCGCGCGCGGGGACCCTGGCGCTCCGCTCCGCAGCCGCGGCCATCCATGGCCGCGGCTCGGCGTGTCGCGTGGTGGTTATGAGGCACCCTTCAATATGGACTCCAGTGCCCCGCGGGCCGCCTGCGCGTTCGCCTTTCCCTTCGTCGCCTTCATCACCTGGCCGACGAGGAACGTGATCGCGTTCCCCTTGCCGGCGCGGTAGTCCTCGATCGCCTTCGGGTTCTTCGCCAGGACGTCGCGCACGACCGCCTCGATCGCGTCCGCGTCGTCGATCCGGGCGAGCCCGCCGCTCCGGATCGCCTCGAGCAGGTCCTCCCCGGTCTCCATCGCCCGCCGCAGGAGTTCCTTGCCGGTCGTCTGCGTCACGGTCCCTCCCTGGACCTTCGCGATCAGGCGCACGAACGGCTCGGCTTCCAGCCGCCCGCGGCCCCCCTCGATCTTCATCTCCCGCGCGGCCTCCGTCAGGGGACCGATGATCCAGTTCGCGACCGTCTTGTGCGGTGCCTTCACCCCCTCGCGGACGGCGAGCGAGGCGGCCTTCTCGAAGAAGTCCGCGGTCCCCTTCTCGGCGGTCAGGATCCGCGCGTCGTAGGGGGAGAGCCCCATCGCCTCGATGAACCGCCTGCCGCGCGCCTCGGGGAACTCCGGCATCCGCGCGCGCACCGCCTCGATCCGCGCGGCGCCCACGTCGAGAGGCGGGAGGTCCGGCTCCGGGAAGTAGCGGTAGTCGGAGGCGCCTTCCTTCACGCGCATCAGGTCGGTCCGTTCCCGGTCCGGATCCCAGGAGCGCGTCTCCTGCCGCAGCGTGCCGCCGGCGTCCAGGACGGCGGCTTGGCGGCCGATCTCGTGCTCGATCGCGCGCTCGGCCCCCCGGAAGGAGTTGAGGTTCTTGACCTCGCTGCGCGTTCCGAACGGCTCGGTCCCCCTGCGGCGGATCGAGACGTTCACGTCGCACCGCAGCGACCCCTCCTGCATCTCGCAGTCGGAGACCCCGGCGTACTTCATCAGGTGCTTGAGCGCCGTCAGGTACGCGAACGCCTCGGCCGACGAGCGCAGGTCCGGTCGCGAGACGATCTCCAGGAGCGGCACCCCCGCGCGGTTGAGGTCGACGCGGGTGGGGCTCGCCCCCGCGGGGCCGTCCCCCTCGTGGATCAGCTTCCCGGCGTCTTCTTCAAGATGCAGCCGCTCGATCCCGATCTCGCGCCGTCCCTGCGGCATGTCGATCCCGAGCCGCCCGTCCTTCGACAGGGGGCGGTCGTACTGCGAGATCTGGTACCCCTTCGGGAGGTCGGGATAGAAGTACTGCTTGCGGGAGAACACGGACCGGTCCGCGACCCGCGCGCCGGTCGCCAGCGCCGCGCGCACGCCGAGCTCCACCGCCGCGTCGTTCAGGACCGGGAGCGAACCGGGGAGCCCCAGGCAGACCGGACAGGTGAGCGTGTTCGGCTCGGCTCCGAAGCGGTTCTCGCACGCGCAGAACATCTTCGTCCGGGTGAGGAGTTGGACGTGGACTTCCAGACCGATGACGGGTTCGTAGTCGGCGAGGGACATGGGCAGCAAGGATAAGGGAGACAGGAGTCGGGAGACAGGAGACAGGAGGCTTTCAGGAGGGCAGACTTTATGTCCGCCCGGGTGTGCTGGCGCGGATCAACCGCGCCCTACCATTCTGTCGGGGTGATCGTCCACGTCACCCTCTGCATCTCGCCCGCCGATATCGTGACCTCCCGCGTGGCAACAAGGCGGCCGCCCGAGAACGCCCCGAGCGACGTCGTCCCGGCCGGGACGCCGTGCAGGACGAAGTCGCCGGAGGGGGAGAGGGACGTCCAGGCGAGGGTCCCGTCCGTCAGGCGCAGGGATGCGGCGGGCTCCTCGGGAAGCCCCCGGACCGTCCCGTACACGGTTCCGCCGCGCGCGAGGCGGACGTCGATCGCGTTCTCGCCTGGGGCGATGATGGTCTCGACGAGCCTCGCGCCGAACCCCGGCGACTCGGCGACGAGGTGCAGGCGTCCCTGCGGGATCCCCAGGAGGCGCGCGCTCCCGTCCGGCAGCGCGTCCTCGACCGCGACCACCTGGAGGTCGCCGGGGCCACCCGCCCCGGCGTCCCACGACAGGAGCGAGACCGCGCCGGGGATCGGCGCGCCCGCCTCGTCGGACAGCCGCACGGTCGCCGTGGCGGCCGGGAGCGCCCGGACCTCCGCGTGAAGCTCCTCCGCCCCCTCGGGCCGGAACTTGCACGGCGCGGCGGCGAGCGTCGGGTGCTCGAACAGGAGCCATCCTTCATGGGCTCCCGCCCCCTCGATCGCGAAGTTCCCCTCCGCATCGATCGGGGACCACAGGTAGAGGATCTCGGGAGAGAAACCGGTTTCGTAATGCGCCCAGGCGGGGAGGTCTCCCTCGCACGGCAGGAGGAGGACGCGGCCGCCGGGGGAGAGGGGCGTCCCCTCGGGAGTCACGACGCGGCCCCGCAACGTCCGTGCGGGCTCCAGCCGGACGGGTTCCCGCGGCCACGGCGGCAGGATCCACCGCGTTGCGTGCTCCGGGTGGTCGACGCGGAGGAACGGCGCCCACGGGACGCCGCCCCCCCACGGGATCCGCCCCTCCCCGTCGCTGCGGAGAGTCTGCGCGAAACCGAGGGACGCCTGCGCGAAGAGGACGGGGCGTCCCTCCGCGTCGTGCAGGACGATCTCACGCGCGTCGAGGCGCCTCTTGGGCGGCGGGATCAGATCGAGGAGTGTCTCCTTCCCTTCCTCGATCCACGCGGATGCGGAGGCGAGGACGGAGCCGTCGGGGGCGTACACCGCCGCCTCGCACAGGCCGGGCGGGAGCATCAGCCGCGCCGGCTCCCCGTACTCGACGGATTCCTCCAGCAGCCCGCCGGGGAGGGAGGCGGCCAGCGCCGGGTCGAGCGGTTCGACCGTGCAGGCGAGCCGGCGCCCGTCGCTCGCGCTCGCCCCACGCACGACGGCGCCGCCCGGACCGATCCACCGGCCGACCGCGAACGATGCCGCCCCGCCGGCGATCGTGCGAGGGCCGGCCACCCCGATCCGGCCGTCCGTGGCGCGCACGCGCAGGGTCCAGGTCCCGGCGGGCAAGGCGAGGGAGACGCGGTCCTCCTCCGGCTGCTCGAACGGGATCCGGTGCTCCGGCATCTGCCAGAGGGGATGCGGGGGGATGGGCTGAAGGCGCTCCATGCCGGGCACATCGGTGACCGGCCCGTCGCAGGTGGCGAGAACCTCCCGGATCACCGCGCGCGACGGGAAGACGATCGAGAGGGCGGTCGGGGGCGCGGGGCGCGGGAGATCGAGATCCTTCGACTCGCCCGGGCCGACGAATGTCCACCCGGAGCGCGTGCAGGCTCCGTCCGACGTGGCAGCGCCCGCGCGCCACCAGCCGGGCTCGACGACGCACTCCTCGATCGATGATCCGTGCCCTTCCGTCGTGCGCCCCGCCCATCCGCAGAGCCGTCCTTCGAGGGAGAGAGCGTTGGCCTCCGCGCCCTCCGGCCATCCCTCCCCGGGCCGCACGCGCAGCCTCGTTCCCGGAGCGAGGGGCGGGGCGGGGCGGAACGTGCCCGGATCGGCCCGCTCCCCTTCCCGGAGCGCCAGGGCGGGGCCGTAGGCGACCGACGCCTCCGTCTCCAGGGCGAGCCGGTACCGCCCCGGCGCCAGGTCCTCCTTCGTTTCGAAACGCGGCGCGCCGTATCCGGGTTCCTCCTGCCCGTCCGGGTTCAGGAGTCCGGACGGGTCCTCGATCTCGATCACCTGGTTCACCCATGACTCCGCGACGGGGGGCTGCGGAAGGATGTGCGTGCGCGCGGTGTCGGGCGCCCCCTCCCAGGTTCCCGTAACGGCCGCGCCGCGAGGAAGGACGACGGATGCGCCCTTCTCCCCGCCGCGCAGGGGGAAGTCCTCGTGCATCCAGGGGAGGCGCCCCTCGGTCCAGACCCGCAGGAAGTAGTCGCCGCGCGGGAAGCGGTACGGCGCCTCCACCCCCTCGACACGCAGGGGGAGCCGCCCCTCGGCGTCCGTGCGCCCAGTGAAATCGGTCGTGGGGGGCGCCTCGACGTCGCCAGGGCGCTGCTTCAGGACGAAGTTGACCGCGACGTCCGTGTCCGCCAGCGGCGCGCCCGAGGCGTCGACGCACCGGACCGTCATCGCGGTGCGGGTCGCCTCGAGCCAGACCCGCCGCGCGCGCAGGGCGACCTCAAGGTCCTCGTCGTCCTGCGCCTCCTCCAGGACCGGGATCGCGGAGGCGCCGAGCGCGCGCAACGCCCGCTCCGCCTCCTCCCGCTCCTCCCAGTTCCCGGTCCGGAGCCGCTCGATCAGCCCCCGCGCCTCATCGTCCGCCGCGATTCCCAGCGTCGCCAGAAAGAGAAAAATGGGGACAGACACCCATTTCATTTGTGGAAAACCCGCTGGATGAGATCCGTAAGCCCCGAGACGGTGTGAGGGGCCGCCGTGTGGATCGTGCCGAACCCCGTCGCGCGTGCGGCGGAGGCCGTGGTCGGCCCGATGCAGAAGGCGGGGAGGGCGCTCGCCGCGGGGCGCAGGTCGTCCGGGACGAGCGCCTGGAAGTGGCGGACGCTCGACCCGGAGGTGAACGTGACTGCGTCGACGGCCAGATCGCGGAGCGCCCCCGCCGCCCCGCTCGGGAAGGCGTCGGCGCGCTGCGTGCGGTAGGCGTTCACGCGCGCCACGTCGGCCCCCGTCGCGCGCAGGCGGTCCGCCAGCTCAGGTCCCGCGGCGTCCGCCTGCCACAGAAGGAGGTTCTTACCCCGCAGGGAGGCGGCTCCCGGAAGTTCCTCGGCGAGGCACCGGGACGTCGCCTCGGACGGCTCGAAGTCCGCGCGCACCCCCAGGCCGAGCAGGTCCGAGACGGTCGCGGGGCCGACGGCGGCGATCCGGGCGCCGGCCAGCACCCTCGCGTCGGCGCGCAGGCGCGCGAGGGTGCGCGCAAGCGACGCGACCCCGTTCGGGCTCGTCAGGACGATCCAGTCCCACTTCCGGCGGAGCGCGGAGTCGAGCGCATCGGGGTCTTGCGCCTCGCCGATCCGGATGCACGGGCAGGGGATCACGTTCGCGCCGAGCGCGCGCAGAGGCTCGACGAGCGCTGGTGCCTGGTCCTCGGCGCGCGTCACGAGGATCGTGCGGCCGAACAGCGCTCGGCGTTCGAACCACGCGATCTCGCCGCGCAGGGCGACCGTCCCCCCGACGACGAGAAGCCTCGGCGCGGGGAGGTCCGGGCTGTTCCCCTCGGCGAGCGCGCCGAGCGTCGTGACCTCCGTGCGCTGCGTCGGGAGCGACCCGTTCGACACGATGGCGGCAGGCTCCGACACGTCCCGTCCGGCGCGGACCAGTTCGCGCGCGAGCGCGGCGGGGGCTCCGCCCATCATGTAGCAGACGATCGTCCCGGCGCCGCAGAGTCGCTCCCGCCCCTCGCCGCCCCATGGCTTCCCGTCCTGTCCGTGCGCCGTCACGAACAGGACCGAGCTCGACACCCCCCGGTGCGTCACCGGGATCCCGGCGCATGCGGGGGCTGCGATCCCGGAGGTGACCCCCGGGACCACCTCGAACGGGATCCCGGCCCCGGCGAGGGAGAGCGCCTCCTCGCCGCCCCGCCCGAACGTGAACGGGTCCCCCCCCTTCAGGCGCACCACGCGCTTTCCGGCGCGCGCGTACTCGAGCAGGAGGCGGTTCCGTTCCTCCTGCTCCGTCGTGTGGCCCCCGGCGAGCCGGCTCCCGGCGAGCCGGTCCCCCGCGCGCCGGCCGACGTCGATCCTTACGGCACGTTCCGGCGCCAGCGACAGGATCGTGTCTGGAACCAATGCGTCGTATAGGACGACCTCCGCGCGCTCCAGGAGTTCGCGGGCGCGGACGGTCATGAGCCCCGGGTCACCGGGTCCGGCGCCGACGAGCGCGACGTGGCCGATGGGGGGGGTCATGGAAGATCCCTGTGTCGTCCCGAGGAGCGGTCGATCCGCGACAGAGCGACGAGGGACCTGTGTCCCACGCGCAGTTGCGTAACACAGAGGTCCCTCGGGCCGCGGAGTTCATGCGGTCCTCGGGACGACATGGGTCGACTGTCCCTGACCGCGATCCTTCTTCGTCGCGATACTTCCGTCTTTCGGACCCTCCGTGCGATCCCGTCCGGCAGCGCCGCGGCCAGACGGTCGCGCACGGCCGCGGCGAGCGCGGGGGACGCTCCGCTCGTGCCGACCGCGATCGTGAGCGGTCCCCGCCGCGCCACCGCCGGGACGTGGAAGTCGCACGCGCGCGGGTCATCGGCGACGTTCACGGGGATCCGCGAGCGCCGCGCGTCGCGCGCCACCCGCGCGTTCACCGCGCGGTCGTCGGTGGCCGCGAAGGCGAGCGCGGCGCCCTTCAAATCGCCGGTCCGGTAGGCCCTCCGGCGGACGCTCACCCCGCGTCTCCGCGCGAGCGCGGCGGCCACGATCGGCGCGATCACCGTCACGCGCGCCCCGCATCGGAGCAGGGCGCGAGCCTTCCGCTGTGCGACCGCGCCGCCGCCGACGACGACGGCCTCGCGACCCGTCAACAGCAGGAAGGCAGGGTACGGCGGCGGCACGGAGGGATCATACAATCGCCCCGATGCCCCGCCCCGGCGCGCCGTCGACGTTGCCCGCGCGGTTGAAGGCCGCCGGGATCCGCCCCAACCGGATCCTCGGGCAGAACTTCCTGTGCGACGGGAACATGCTCGAGGCGATCGTGCGGGAGGCGGAGGTGGAGACTGGCGATGTGGTCCTGGAGGTGGGGTGCGGGCCGGGGAACCTTACCGCGCGCCTCGCCGCGAGCGCGCGACGGGTCCTGGCGGTCGAGCGCGACCCGCCTCTGGCGGCGTTCGCGCGTAACGCGCTGAAACCGTGTCCGAACGCGCGCGTCCTGGAGGGGGACGCCCTCGACGGCACGGGCGAGTCGCTCTCGACGCCCCTGCTTTCGGCGCTCGGGGAGGAGCGCGAGTGGCTCTGCGTGTCGAACCTCCCGTACGGCGCCGGGGCGCGGATCGTTCTGGCGCTTCTCGACTCGGGGATCCCGTTCCGGCGGCTCGTCGTCCTGCTCCAGGAGGAGGTGGGCGGGCGCCTGACCGCCGCCCCCGGGAGCGGCGCGCACGGGGCGCTGTCGCTGCGCGCCGCGTGGTACGCGAGGGTCGAGAAGATCCGGCGCGTCCCGCCGTCGGTCTTCTGGCCGGCGCCGAAGGTTCGCTCGACCTTGCTTCGCGTCACGCCGCACGGCGCCCCGCCGACCCGCGCGTTCGGGTTCGCGGAGTGGAGCGCCGGCCTCGACGCCCTCTTCCGCCACCCGCGCAAGCAGCTCGCGCGCGGCCTTGTCCTCGCCTCCGACGGCGCGCTCGACCTCGCGTTCGCGCGGACCTTCCTCGGCCGCCTCGGGATCGAGCCGGAGCGGCGCGCGGAGAATCTCGCGCTCGACGAGGCGTGCCGGCTGGTCGAGGCGGCAAGGGGGGAGGCGGCGCTGGCGGGGGCGTTCGGGGGGCGCCAGCCCTCGGCAGGGTAGGCGGGTTCCTTGCCCCGATCGGGACAGGGTGTCACGATGCCGCGTATGGTCCGAGGCAGCCCCGGATTCGACCCCCGCGCCTGGCGGCGGCGGTGGGCGCTCGTCGGACGCGCGGAACGCGAGGAACTGCGGCGCACCCCGCTGGAGGTGAAGCTGCGCCAGATCGAGGCGCTGTTCGGCTGGGGAGACACGCCGGGGGGGCGCACGGCGCGGCGGCGGGAGGAGGCGGCCCTTCGCGCGCGCTGGGCGCGGATCCGCGCGGTGCTGCGTGGTTAAGGCGGCGCTTCCGGCCCCTTTCCGAGGCGTGGTGCGGGACCTGTTGGCCTGGTTTGCGGCGGGTGGCGTCCCGGCGATGATCGTGGGAGGTGTCGCCGCCTCGATCCTGGGGCGTCCCCGGACGACGCGCGACGTGGACGCCTGCGTGCGGCTCCCGGAGGGGGAGTGGGCCGCCTTCCTGGAGGCGGGCCGGGCGCACGGATTCGTCCCGCGCCGCGCGGACGCGCTCGCCTTCGCGCGGCGGAGCCGGGTCCTTCTCGTACGTCACGAGCCGACGGCCATCGACGCCGATCTCATGCTCGCGGAGGTCCCGCTGGAGATCGAGATGCTCGGTCGCGCCGTGCCCCGCCGGGCGGGGGGGCTTCGGATCCCGCTGCCGACGCCCGAGGATCTCGTCGTCATGAAGGCGCTCGCCAATCGTTCGCACGATCTGGCGGATATCGAGGCGGTTCTGGATGCGAATCCCAAGATGGATGTGGCGGCTGCCCTCAGAAGGGTCCGTGCCCTGTCCCGTTCGTTGGAGATGCCGGTCATCCTCCGTGACTTCGAGTCGGTCCTGCGCAAGCGGCGCAAGCGCTGACTCCCCATATTGGGGTTGGGCGGGGTTTATCCCCGCCCGGCGGGCATAAAGCCCGCCCCACCACACCGAACGGTTTGTCAGACATCCCCTAGAATGCCCCCATGTGCGGCATCGTCGGCGTCCTCGACCGTTCGCCGACACCCCGCGTCGACGAGCCGCTGC
>JACQRN010000349.1 GCA_016206515.1 Planctomycetota bacterium
CACGCTGTTCATCGCGCCGTGCCTGTACTGCGCGGTGATGGAGCGGCGGGTCCGGCGCGCGGGGGGTGATACGCTAGCGATAGCGTGAGCCCGCTCCTGCGCGACCGGATGGCCACCGAGGGGCGGTGGCTGTTCTTCCACCGGAGCCTCGTGCCGATGCTGCTCCTCCCGGCGATCATCCCGGCGGTGGTGCGGTTCCAGCCCCCCTTCGGCGAACGCGCGTGGAACGTCGCCTGGGTGGCGGTCTGCTTCGCCGTCTCGTTCGCCGGGCTCGTGGTCCGGGGGCTCGTGGCCGGGTACGTCCCCTCCGGCACCTCCGGCCGCTCCGTCCGGAACCTGCGCGCGGAGACGCTCAACACCAGCGGGATGTATTCGGTCTGCCGCAACCCGCTCTACCTGGGGAACTCCCTCGTCGGGCTCGGCGTCCTCCTGTGCCTGCACGATCCGTACGTCCTGGTCCTGTACACCCTGCTGTTCTGGCTGCATTACGAGAGGATCGTCCTCGCCGAGGAGGTGTTCCTGTCGGGAAAGTTCGGGGAGGCGTACGCCGCGTGGGCCGAGAGCACGCCCGTATTCGTGCCGCGCCTCGCCCTCTGGAAGCCGGCGGGCCGTCCGTTCTCCTGGGCGCGCCTCCTGCGGCGCGAGGCGGGGACGTTCGCGGGGATCCTCCTGGCAATGACGGCGTTCGAGGTCGTCACCGGCTACTTCGTCCATGGGGAGCCCCGGTTCGAGGTCGGCTGGCGGATCGTCGTGGGGATCGCCATGGCGGCGCACATCCCGGTCAGGGTTCTCAAACGGATCGATCGTTTGCGCGGGGGGGATGATTCCCGGGTGGAGCAGTCCGGATGACGGGGGAGTGAGTGGACGCCTCCTCCCTCGTTCAGGGCGTTGTCTTCGGCGCGGTGGGGGCCGGCTACCTCTTGTACGGCCGGCGTCAGCAGGAGGGGTTGTGGCTCCTGGCGGGGGTGGCGCTGATGGGGTTCCCGTACCTCGTTTCGGGCTGGGCGGGGTGGATCGTCGGGGCGCTGTTGACGGGGTTGCCGTTCCTCCTGCGGAGGTTCTTCTGAACGCGCGTCCCGACGACAGGACGTAGACTGCCGGCTCGTGGAAGGGTCCCGCTGGGACGTCTCGTCGCTGGCGCTCGTGGGGGCCAATCTGATCCCGCTCGCCGGGGTCCTCTTCCTCGGCTGGGATATGACGGAGATCCTCGTGCTGTATTGGGCAGAGAACGTCGTCGCGGGGTTCTTCTACATTCTGAAGATGCTGCTGCGCCCGGCGGACTTCCCGGTGTTCCACCTCTTCCGTCTCTTCGACGCGGCGTTCTTCGTCCTGCATTACGGCGGTTTCTGCGCGGCGCACGGGGTGTTCGTGCTCGCGCTCGTCTCGCTCCACCGGATCGATCTCGACGCGTTCCTGGCGGACCCGCAGGCGGGGTACCTCCTGGCGTTCGAGAACCGCGGCCGGATCCTGGGCGAGATCCTGCTCCCCCTCGCGCGGGACCTTGCCTGGCCCCTGGCGATGTTGGTGTTCAGCCACGGGATCTCCTTCGTCCGGCACCATTTTCTTGCCGGAGAGCGCGACCGTTTGACGACCCGGGCGTTGACGGCCGCCCCGTACTCCCGGATGGCCGTGCTGCACGTCGCCCTCTGCCTCTGCGGGATTCCCGTCGTACTCCTGCGCTCGCCGCTCCCCCTGCTCGTCCTTTTGATCGTGGCCAAAACCGTCGTGGACCTGGTCTTGCATCGCCGGGCGCACGCGCGCGCGTCCTCCCCCGCGGACGATGGGGTACGATCCCCCGGAAGCGGGAGCGCCTGATGCCGGACGACCCCGACCTCGGCGTCTACGACCTGACGATCCTCTCGCGCATCGTCTCCCGGTGCCGCACCCTCCCCGAGCTCCTGCGGGAGATCCAGGCGTACCCCGAGGACACCCGCCGCGAAGGCCGGATCCGGGAGGGGATGGCGGCGTTCGCGTTGCGGTTCGCCTCGTTCGAGCGGCTCGCCGAGGCGGTGCAGGCGCTCGTGGCCGGCCACGGCGGGCAGCAGGCGCTGGACGACCTGCAGGAACGCATGGAGTCGGACGAGTTCATGTCCGGCTGGCCGGAGTAGCCGGCGGCCCGTGGACCGGCGCCAAGCAACGTCTCGACCTCGCGGCGGAACGCCGGCACTGGGGCGATCAGCGAGATGATTTGAGTCGATTGGGGAGCCTTCAACGCTGGATGTTCGATGGGATCTCCAG
>JACQRN010000034.1 GCA_016206515.1 Planctomycetota bacterium
GCCAGGGGCCGCACACCCCCCTCGGACGCGGCCCACCGCTCCCGGAGCGCCTCCGCGAACCCCGACGCCGGCACGACGAGTTCCTCGTCCCGCGCCAGGGCCAGATCGAGCGGCCACGGGGGAACGATCGACCGCCCCTCGCCCAGGACAACGACCGCGACGCCGGAGGGGCCCCCGACCGACTCCGGACCGACGATCTGCGCCGCGAGCCCCCCCCACGGCGCCGGGGCGCACCGCCCCGCTGCGCGCGTCGTGTCCACGATCAGGGGAACCTCCCCGCACGCCGCGACAAGATCCTCCACCGGCTGGACGATCCCCAGGTACCGGTCGGCGCGGGAGAGGAAGACGCACCTCGTTCGAGGGCCGATCGCGGAGCGGATCGCGTCGGGCGTCACGATCCCCCTCCCGTCGGGGACCAGGACGCGCACGCGCAGGGGGCGCGCGCCGGATGCGATCGAGGGGATCTCCGGGTCCTCCCAGGGGCCCAGGAGGATCTCGTCCGGCAGGGTGCGTCCTGCGTCCTGCGCGATGCGTCCTGCATCCGGAGACCATGATCCGAGGAGCAGCGCGACCACCGCTTCGCGGCGGCTGCGGTGGAGCCGCACGCTCCCCTCCCCGACTCCGAGCGCGGCGGCGATCGATCCGCGGACCTCCCGGGCGGCCTCCCTCGCCCGAGCGGAGGCCGCATGCGACCCGCCCGGCTCCCCGACGGCGCGCCCCAGCGCCTCCTGGACCGCCCGTCGCGCGCCATCCGTCACGCCCGTGAGCGCCAGATGGTCGAGATAGACGCGCCGGAAGATCCGCGCGCGCCGGTCCGCCTCGAGGCGACCGAGTCGCTGCGCCGGGAGCCGCACGCGGAGGGTTCCGTCCGCGCCGTCGCGCACGCGCGCCTGGCACGATAAGCGCGCGCGCGACACCCCCTCGCGCCGCCGCAGGAGCGCGGTCTCGGCCTCGCCCGCGGGGTCGATCTGCTCCCCCCCCTCCTCGACCCATACGACGCAGGTGCCGCACGCGCCGTTCCCCCGGCAGGCGGATTCGATCGGGGCCCCGAGGGCGTGGAGCCGCTCCATCACCGTCTCGCCCGCGCGGGCGACAACGGTGTCCCCGGTCGGCTCATACCGGATCCGGATCATGGGGTCCGCCCCCTCTTCGGGACGCGCTTGGCCACCGCGCGGGTCGGCAGCGAAGGGAGCCCCTTCAGGAGTGGTTTCGGGGCGGCTGGCGGCGGGGGCGGAGCCTGGACCTTCTCGCCTGTCGATAGGAGCGTCCCGCACCGGACGCAGAGCCGGTCCCCCTCCGCGCATGCCGTGCCGCAGCGCGGGCAGGGCCGGGTCGAGCCCTCCGACACGGCTTTCGTTGGGGCAGCGGGTTCTTCAGCGGCGAGGTCGATCGCGGTCGGATCGAAATGGCCCTCCAGTCGCGTGACGTCGCACGCCCGGCTCACGTCGCGCACGATGTGCCGCGCCTGGCATTTCGGACAGCGGAAGCGAGTGTCGGGCGCGATGCCGTCGAGGGAGATGGCGGCGCCGCAGGTGCAGTCGAGGATCAGGGGCATCCGCCGGCGATCGCGGGGATGATCGAAAGGACATCCCCGTCCTTCACGGGGGCCTGGAGCCCCCCCTGGCTGCGGACATCCTCGTCGTTCAGGAAGAGACGGACGTACTTGCGGACCTCGCCGCTCTCCTCGCAGATCTTCGAGCGGATCCCCGCGAACGACCGGTCCAACCCCGAGAGGACCTCGAAAACCGACCCCGGCGCCGCGTCGACCTCGCCCCTCCCGCCCGTCAACCCCCGTAAGGGGGCCGGGATGCGCACCTTGACCGCCATGATCGCCCCTCCTCCGCTTCCACGCGGGATTCCCGCGGCTCGGCCCCCCGATCCCGGAAGGTCCATGCGCGCAGGTCGCCCGGCTTCCCCTGCGCGAGGGCGCAGATGACGTAATGGTACCCCGGCCACGCGAGGTTCGCATCGGTCCGCGAGGCGCTCGCGGGGTGGTCCGGATGCGTGTGGTAGAAGCCGACGACCGCGAGCCCCGCGAGGCCAGCCTCCTCCTCGGCACGGAGTTGGTCGAGTGGATCCAGGTCGTACCGGTCGCGCGCGCGGTCCGTGTTCAGGTTCCTCGCACGGCGCACCTCGACCACCGCAACGCCGCGGGAAACGGTCCGTCCGATGAGGATCCCGCACGCCTCGTCAGGGTACGCCTCCTCGCCGTGCCGGCGGATCGCCGCCTCGCAGGAGCGAGGAAGGCACAGCACCCCGCCTTCCATCCCCTCCGCTGCACGCTTCGCGCTTCGCGCAGTACGAAACATCACTGGTTTCAAGGGTGCACTAATGCCCCTGTGCCTCGAGCCACCGCTCCGCGTCGATCGCGGCCATGCACCCCATGCCGGCCGCCGTGACCGCCTGTCGGTAGACGTGGTCGACGCAGTCGCCGGCGGCGAAGACCCCCTCGACGTTCGTGTAGGTTCCGCGTGAGACCTTCATGTAACCGGCATCGTCGAGCGTGAGCACGCCGCGGAACGGGGCGGTGTTCGGCACATGGCCGATGGCGATGAAGACGCCGGCGCACTCCAGGACCGACTTCGCCCTCGTCTTCAC
>JACQRN010000352.1 GCA_016206515.1 Planctomycetota bacterium
CCTGTCGGCGCTCTGGGTGGCCGTCCTCGGCGGCCGGGGGCGGCCCTTTGTCCGTCGCGCGGCGTGGGGGGTGCTGCTCCTCGGGCCGGTTGTCGTGGCGGCTGCGTCCCCCTCGTCGGGCTCGCGCGTCTCGGAGTCGGCCTGCTACGTCGGCATCGTCGGGGAGGGCGCGTTGCGGGGTGTGCGGACCCTCGCGGTCCGCTCGCTCGATGGCCTCCGGGTTTCGCTCGACCTGCCCGGGGACGGATGGACTCCCGTGCAGAGGGGGGATGCGGCGTCCGGGTCCGACTGGGAGATCGGTGAGGACCGCACCCGTCTCCTCTGGAACCCCGCCTCCGCGGGCGCCGTCCTGGCCCTGACGTGCGAGCCGCACGAGTCGTTCCTGGAGGGGGACGGGGTGGTCCTTGAAAGGGAGGAACTCCCCTGGCTTCTCGTGGAGCGGGGCGGTTTCCGCCCGCGCGAGGCGTGGCGCGTGGACGCCAGCGGGGTCCGCCCCCTCCGGAAGACGGGGGAGGGGGTTTGGAGGGTTCCGGAAGATCCATCTCCCGCCGATCCGGCGGCCACCCTGCGCGCTTGGCGCTCCGTCGCCCCGTGGATCGCCCTCGCGGAGGTCCGGTCGCTCCTGGCGGGGGGCGGGTTCGTGATTCTCGGCCCCTCTCCCGGCGCGCCGGTCGGCGGCGGGATGAGGGAGGACTCCGGCGCGCTCTACCTCCTGCGGGATCCGGCATGATGCCGGACGCCTCGCGCCGGACGCCGGACGCTCTCTTCGACGCCGAGTTCCACGCGACGCTCGCCGCGCTGCGCAGGGCGCTGCGGACCGATGCGCGCTCGCGCCCGTTCGGGACGCGGCCGATCCGGCGCTCGGGCCACGGGCAGGAGTTCCTGGGGCACCGCTCCTACGAGGCGGGGGACGACCTGCGCGCCGTCGACTGGAATGCCTACGGCCGCACCGAGCGCCTCTTCTCGAAGACGTTCTGGCGGGAGGAGTCGGGGACCTGGGCGATCCTGCTCGACGCGAGCGCGTCGATGGGGTTCGGGGTGCCCTCGAAGTTCGACGCCGCGCGGCGCCTCGCCGGGGTCGCCGGGGCGCTCGCCCTCTGGAACGACGGCGCGCTCGACGTCCGCTGCGCGCAGAACCGCTGGCAGGGGGCCGGGGGCGTCGACGCGGTCCTCGCCCGGTATTTGGGGTTCCTGCGGTCCCTGCGTCCCTCGGAAGGGCCGACGCTCCCGAAGGAACTCGCCTCCCTCGGGCGCCTGTCGCGCGGCGCGCGGCTCCTGATCGTGACCGACGGGTGGGACCTTCCAGGCTGCGAGGCCGCGTTGCGCGCGGCAGTCCCCGGTCCGGCCTCCGCCGCCGTCGTCCGGCTCCTTTGCGCGTCCGAGAAGGTCCCGGCCGCGCCGGTTGCGGAGCGGTCGGGGGTCGTCCGCCTCCTCGATTCCGAGACCGGCCGGGCCGTCCGCCTCGACGTCGGGGAGGCGGCCGCCGCGCGCTACGCCGAGGTGCTCGACCGCTGGACCGCCTCCTGCCGGGAGTCCTCCCTGAAGGCTGGCGCCGCATGGGTGGACCTGGCCTCCGAGGATCCGCTTTCGGCGCAGGTTCGGAAGGTGCTGGAGGCGCTTTCCTCCTGACTCCCGCCTTCTGACTCCTGTCTCCATGGTTGTTTTACGCGACTCTTACATTCGTACTCCCTTTCCCGGGCTACGATGTTCCCATGGACCGCGCCGAGGCCGGGAAGCCGCGCGCGCGCGTGCTTGTCGTGGAGGACGAGCCGGCGCTGCGGGAGGGGGTGACCGATGCCCTCGATCACGAGGGGTACGCCGTCGAGGCGGTCGCCGACGGGGACGAGGCGCTCAAGCGGATCCGGCGGGGGGACCTCGACCTGATCGTCCTCGACTGGATGCTGCCGGGGCGGGACGGCCTGTCGATCTGCAAGGCGCTCCGGAAGGCGGGGAACCATGTTCCGGTCCTGATGCTGACGGCGCGCGGAGGGGAGGCGGACCGAGTCTCCGGGCTGAAGACGGGGGCGGACGACTACGTCGTGAAGCCGTTCTCGGTCGCCGAGCTGGTGCAGCGTGTCGCGGCGATCCTGCGGCGCTCGGGGGCGCCGGAGCGGCTGGAGCTCGACGGCCTCACGGTCGACTTGACGCGGCGCATCGCGCGGCGCGGGAAGGAGGAGGTCGAGTTGACGGACCGGGAGGTGGTGCTCATCCGGTACCTTTGGGAGCGGCGCAGCGGGATCGTTCCACGCGCCGATCTCCTGCGCGACGTCTGGGACTACCCTCCGGACGTGGAGACCCGGACGATCGACATCCATATCGCGAAGCTGCGGCAGAAGATCGAGGAGGATCCCGCCGCCCCGAAGTGGATCGTCTCGGTGCGCGGGACCGGATACCGGTGGGGGGGCGCGTGAGCGACTCGGTCGCGAGCGGCTCGGCCGCGGCCGGTCTGCGCCGCGCGATGCTCCTCTACATCCTCGGGGCGGTCGGCCCGACCGTGGGGCTGGCCGCGTGGGGGTACGGCGCGGTCGCGCGGGAGGGGGCGCGTCTCGTGGGGGAGCGCCGCGCCGAACTCGACCGGTTTGCCGGGGCGGCCGCCTCCGACGTCGATGCGCTCCTGGCGGAGCAGGAACGGGTCGAGAACGATCGCCACTTCACCGAGTACTTCTTCTTCCAGAACGATCTGGATCTCATGACGTCGAACACGGCGCTCCGGATGTCGCCCCTCAACGGATTGCCGGAAGGCGGGATCGTGCGCGGCTACTTCCAGGTCGCCCCCAATGTGGAGGTCCTGACACCGCATTGGGAGGAGCGAAACCCCGGCGCAAACGATGGACTTGAACAGGCCGGCTCGCGCGTCGCCTTGCTGGAGGAGTTCCGCGAGGCGACGCCGGCGATCCTCGGCCTGCTCGGGATCCCCGGTGCCGGAGGGTCCGTGGAGAATCCCCTCCAGCCGGCGCCGGGGCCCGGCGCGCAGGCCGGACAGGTCGGCATCGAGGAGGGGGGGGTCCGGAACCTCGCCGGGCGTGGTGACCGCGGGGGGAAGGTCTGGGAGGCCCGCGAGGATTCCTGGGCCGCGACGCAGAACAGTTACCAGTCCTATCTTTCTCTCGCCCAGGAGGATCGCTCGTCGCAACAGCGCGCCCAGACGCTGGAGCCCCCGGAACACGAGGAGGGGCAGGAGCTGAACCCACAGGGGGTCATGCCGCATCCCACCGACCCGGCCCCGGAGTCCCGCGTCGTCCGGTTCCAGTCCTCTCCGTTCCGGACGGTCCTGGTCGGGACGGGTTCCGCCGCGCGCGCCTACGTCTGCCGGATCCTCGAGGCGGTCGACGGCCAGTGGGTGCAGGGGTACGCCCTGGACCTCGATGCGCTGACGGAACGGCTGGTCCTGCGCCGCGCCGACGAGGCGCGGGACGTCAAGGCTTCCCTATTCCTGGCCGGGGACGGATCTTTGGGCGAGGACGTCCATCGTGCGCGGATCGGGGATCGTCTCCCGACGTGGGCCGTCGAGGTCCGCGATCTCGACGCGGGGGCCGTCGCCGCGCGCGTCGAGACGCTCCAGCGCAGGTATCTGTTGTGGGCGGGGGGCGTCGTCGGGATCGTCGCCCTGTGCGGGGGGCTGCTCGTGCGCTCCCTCGGGGCGGAGCGGGACCTGGCGCGGAGGAAGGTGGACTTCCTATCGTCGGTGACCCACGAGCTGAAAACCCCCCTCTCGGCGATCCGGATGTACGGCGAGATGCTGCGCGACGGCTGGACCGACGACCCGGCCAAGCGCGCGCGCTATCTCGATCACATCACGCGGGAGAGCGAGCGGCTGAGCCGCCTGATCCACAATGTCCTCGACCTGTCGCGGGTGGAGCGCAACCCCACGGCGGTGTCGATGCGGCTCGGGCCGTGCGATGGCGTGGTGCGCGAGGTGGTCGAGACGATGGGGCCGGAGCTCGAGCGCGACGGCGTGCGGGTGACGCTCGCGGTCGATCCCGGGCTCCCGGAGATCCGCTTCGACGCCGACGGCCTGCGGCAGATCCTCGTCAACCTTCTCGATAACGCGCGCAAGTACGGCCGGCGGCCCGGCTCGGAGCGCGCCGATGGATCGCTCGACCCGGTGGAGGTCCGCCTGCGCCGCGACGGGGCGCGGGTGCGGTTGGAAGTCGCCGATCAGGGGGTGGGGGTCGCGCCCGCCGAGCGCGCACGGATCTTCGAGGCGTTCGTGCGTGGCGCGTCCGCGGGCGTGGCGCAAGGGGCCGGCCTGGGCCTGGCGGTCGCCTCCGCGCTCGCCCGCGCGATGGGGACGCGGCTGGAACTGTCCGATGCCTCGCCCCGTGGGGGCTCGCCGCGCGGTGCGTGTTTCGTGCTCACGTTTGCCGCGTGAACCGCCGGACCATCCGCCGCCACGTCGTCATCCTCCCGATAGATCCAACGCCCCGTCGCCGGCGAGCCTGCGGAACAGGTCGAGGTGCTTCAGGAGAGATTCCACGCCTGGCAGGGAAGGAATGCCCGGATCGTCCCGCACGCGGGAAGGATAGCGTCCACGCTGTTGGGATTTGGGATTTGGGAGTTGGGAGTTTGTGTATCTTCCTCCCATGTCCCTCTCTTCCCCCCTCGGCCTCTGGCTCCTGGTCCTTCTCCCCGTCGCGCTCGTTCTGGAATGGTTGCGCCGCGCGGCGCGCCGCAGGGTCGTCCCTTCCCTCGTCCTATGGGAGGAGGTCGCGCGCGCCATCGGGCCGCCGCCGCGGACGCGGAGGTTCGATGCGTCTGTCGCGGCGCTCGTGGTCGGGTTCTCGTCGTGCGCCCTGGCCGCCTCGGGGGCCGGGCTCCCGCTTCCGGGGGGCACGGTCCGTGACATCGAAATCGTGCTGGACCGCTCGGCGGCATCGCTCGCCCGCCTCGCGGACGGCCGGACCCGGTTCGAGGCGCAGAGGGAGGAGGTTCTCTCGCTCCTCCGGGGGTGTTCGGACTCGGACGATGTGCGGCTCTCGGTCGAGCCCGGTTCCATGCGGGCGGACCGGCGCGGCGCGGCGCGGATGCTCCTGGAGCGCGTCGAGCCGTGCGCCGATCCGGCGTCTGCCTGGCCGGAGGGGGGGACGCCTGCAGGACGGACCCGCTGGCTCGTCGCCCCCGCTTTGGAGGGGGAGGTCCCCGGGGGATGGCTCGCGTGGGCGCCGGCGGACGGGGCGGGGAATGCGGGGTTCGCCGCAGCGGCGGTTGGGGAGCCGGACCGCGACGGACGCGCCGATCTTCTCATCCGGGTCGCGGGGTCGGGTGCCGCCGCGCCCGTGATCGCCTCGGTCGAGGCGGACGGGGAATCGCTCGCGGCCGTGCCGCGCGCGGCTGTGCCGCTCGCCTCCGCCGTGCTGACGCCGGGCCCCGGGGGCGCCGCGTCCCATCTGTTCCCCTCCCTGCCACTTGGCGCTCGCAGCCGCCTCGTCTGCCGGCTCTCCCCGGGCGGGTCGCTCGCGGCGGACGATGAGGTCGCGTTCGTCCCGCGCCGCTCGCCGCGCGCGGGGTATCTTGGCGACGTCCCCGCGCCGGTCCGCGCTGTCCTGGAGGCGGCGGGCGCGGAGGGGATCGCGCTCCCCGACGGCTCGCTCGCGGCCTCGGTCGACATCCTTGTGGTCTCGGGGCTTCCTCTCCCCGCCCTGCCACGTGGCGGGGCCCCCTCGGGGGTCTTCCTCGTCGGCGCCGCGCTCGGGCGGACGCCGTTCTCGCACGCGCCTTCCGTCGAGGACGGGGAGTTTCTCCCCGGCACCGATCCGCTCCTGCTCCGGGACGTGCCGCGCACGCCCCTGCGCGTTCGGGGGGAGGCGGCGCTCGTC
>JACQRN010000040.1 GCA_016206515.1 Planctomycetota bacterium
CTGCTCGGCGTTGTACCTCCCCGACATCGATACGTGGGACCGCTGGGACACGCCGCTCGGGGAGGCGTTGCGCGGGGTCGACGTCGCATTCCTCGACGGTACCTTCTTCGACGCGGGGGAACTCCCCGGCCGCGCTCCCGCGGAGGTGCCTCACCCGCCGATCCGGGACACGCTGCGCAGGCTGGCCTCCCTCCCCGCCGCCGAGCGTGCGAAGGTCCGCTTCCTCCACCTCAACCATACGAACCCCGCGCTCGATCCCGGGAGCGACGCGGCGCGTCTCGTCCGCGAGGCCGGCTGCGCCATCGCCCGGGAGGGGGAGACGGTCGAGCTGTAGGGCGGCGTCAGGGGAGAGGGGCGAGCCGGATCATCGGGACCCGCCCCGGCGGTATCGCGCGGCCCGCGCTCGCCTCGGCGAGCGCCGCATCCAGCGCCTCGAGGAACGGCGGCAGGTCGAGCCCCATGTAGCGCGTGTGTGCGAGCGCGACCGGGCCGAGTTTCGCGCGCGCGGCCGAAAACAGGTGCGCCGCCCCGGTGTGCGTCCCCATGTGCGACTTGAGGAGCCCCGCGGCCGCCTGGATGAGCCCCTGCAGGAACACCGTCTGCTCGTCGCCGGGCGCCCCCTCTTGCCAGAGTGCCTCCCATGCCTCGTGCGCCTCCCACCAGTAGGCGAAGTTGTAGAGGTCCGCGCCGAAGAGGTAGGGCTCGCACAGGCGCCAGTCGTCCGGATCGGGGAGCGTCACCGTCTCCTCCACGCGCCCGTGGGAATGCCCCTTCGGATCCGCGGTGGGGTGAGGATGCCCGCCGCCGGGGACGTAGCGGTACGGGGGGAACGCGCGGCGCGGGGCGTATCGCGGCCAGCCGGGGCGGGGCGGGGAGGGTTCCGGCAGCGTCGTCACGCATCGGGTATTATGCCGCGCGTCCCGGGGGCCGGGACGGAAGGGGGACAGATGGCCGACAGCGTCTACAAGGTGATCGAACTCGTGGGGAGCAGCAGCAAGTCGTGGGAGGAGGCGGCGGGGGTGGCGATCCGCAAGGCCGCCAAGTCGCTGCGTGATCTGCGCGTTGCCGAGGTCGTCCAGCAGGACGTCTCGATCGAGGACGGGAAGCCGAGCCAGTACCGGGTGAAGCTCCGGCTGTCGTTCAAGTTCGAGGAGTAGGCTCCCCATATTTTCCGCGCGGGAATCCGCGCGTCAGCGCCGTCCTATACTGGGTGCATGAAAACGGGGTCTGACGCCGCGCGGTGCACGGTCTCCCTCACGCCGGGGAAGCGCGTCCTGTTCCTGACGAAGGACCCGGACCTGATCCGGCGGCAGCTCGCCGGGACGCTCGACCTGCGGATGAAGGACCTGCGCCTCGCCGACCTCCTGGACGACATCAACACCGACGCGATGACGCCCGCGTGGGTCTGCTTCGACCACGAGCCCGCCGAGATCGCCAAGAACGCCTACGCGGGGCTGATCGTCGACGGGAAGCGGCTCTTCGGCCCGCGCGCGCTCCTGGACGGGAACTTCGAGGCGATCGTCTCGGGCCAGAGGAAGGGGGTCGGCTCCTCGCGCGAGACCGCGGCCCAGGCCGAGCGGGAGTGCGGCATCCGGATCGCGGTCGCCGCGTCCTTCGCACCGATCCACGCCGGCAATCACGTCAACCTCGGGACGCTGCTGGCGGACCACGCCGCGCTCGAACGGCTCCAGGCGGGGGAGGCGCTCGACCTGTCGGAGTTCACGAAGGGGCTCTCCGACATCCAGCGGCGGACGGTCGAGCGGGGCGGGTTGTTCCCTCTCGCGGCCGCGGTCCGGCGCGGCGAGGTGTCGTTCCCCGTCCCCGACCGACCGGCCCGTCCGATGACGATGGGGGAGAAGATCCTTGCCGCGCACGCCGTGGGGACGCGCCCCGGTAGGAGCGTGTACGTGAAGCCCAGGGACGCGCTGGCGGTCCGCGTCGACGGCGGGTACTCGCACGAGTTCACGACCGCGCAGGTGCACGTCTTCCTTGCGCAGGCGCACGGATCGGACTACCGTCTCGCCGATCCCTCGAAGTTCGCGGTGTTCGAGGACCACCTCCTGTACGCCGACGGGGTCGCGTCGATGGCCCCCTACGTCGCGAAGATCGAGACCCTCCGGAGGCTGCAGCGGGAGTTCCAGAAACATACGGGGGTGCGCGACTACTCGGCGCGGGGTGGACGCTCGCCCGGGATCTGTCATCAGGTGGCGCGCGAGGCGTTCGTCGACCCCGGCGACTTCGTCCAGGCGACCGACAGTCACACGACGATGGGGGGTGGGAACAACGCGCTCGCCTGGGGGGTCGGGACCACCGAATACGCCGCGCTGGTCCACGCCGGCATCACGTTCGTGGCGGTGCCGGAGTCGATCCGGTTCGACCTGACGGGGCGCCTCGCGCCCGGGGTCACCGCCAAGGATCTGATGCTCTACATCCTGATGACGCACGCCCGGTGCGAGGAGACGCTCAACCGCTGCATGGAGTTCTGCGGCGAGGGGGTCCGCACCCTCTCCCCCGACGAGCGCGCGACGCTGGCGAACATGGCGACCGAGTGCTCCGCGCGCGCGGGGATCGTGGTGGGGGACGACGCCCTGATCGACTGGTTCGCCGCGCGGCGGCCCGGCGCGGACCGCTCCGCGCTCCGGGCCCGGCTGGTGCGTCCCGACCCCGGCGCGGTCTACGGCGGCGGGGTTCATGCGATCGACTTAGGATCGGTCCGCCCGATGGTCGCGCACCCCGGCGACCCCGACCGCGGCGTCCCGTCCGATCCCACGAACGGCGAGTACGTCGACCGCCTGGGGGAGGTCCGGATCGACATCGCCTACGGGGGGTCGTGCACGGCCGGCAAGAACGACGATCTGGATTTCTACGCTCGCGTGATGCGCGAGGCGCGCGGGGCGGGCCGCCGCGTCGCGCCGCACGTCGCCTTCTACATCCAATTCGGCTCGGAGTCGGTCGGGGCGTACGCGCGCTCGAAGGGGTACCTCGCCGACTTTGAGGCGACCGGCGTGAAGGTGATCGATCCCGGGTGCGGCGCCTGCATCGGGTGCGGCCCCGGCGTCTCGGAGCGCGCGGACCAGGTGAAGGTCTCCGAGATCAACCGCAACTAAAAGGGGCGCTCCGGGCCGGGGAGGCTCTACCTCGCTTCGCCCCTGACGGTCGCGGCCTCGGCGGTGGAAGGGAAGATTACGGCGTACAGGCCGGGGATGTTTGGAAGGGGATAGGAGACAGAAGTCAGGAGACAGGAGTCAGGAGAAGGTCGGTGCTCTCCTGTCTCCTCGTCTTCTGTCTCCTGACTCCTTATCCTCTATCCTCATCATGGAGCGCTTTCCCATGACCGAGAAGGGGCTCGCCAAGCTGCAGGCGGAGCTCGAGTCGTGGCGGGACCGCCGGCCGCAGGTGGCCGCCGACGTGGCGCGCTTCCGCGAGATGGGGGACCTGCGGGAGAACGGCGACTACCACGCCGCCCGCGAGGAACTCTCGATGATCGACGCGAAGGTCGCGCAGCTCGAGGGGAAGATCGGCAGCGCCGAGATCATCCGCGGCGAGGCGGACGCCGATACGGTCGTCTTCGGCACGCGCGTGCCGGTCCAGGAGTCCGGCGCGCGCAAGC
>JACQRN010000027.1 GCA_016206515.1 Planctomycetota bacterium
CCATCCAGTAGAGCGCCGCATCCGGGTCGGAGGCGCGCATGGACTTGATGAACGCGGAGGAGAGGTTGTAGTGCTCCTCCCCCTTCTTGTCGTACAGAAGCCTGCGCCCCCCGACCGCCTCCGCCAGGAGCGCCTTCGTCAGGCGCCGGTCGGCGGCGGGCGTCCGCACGAGCGACTTCGCCGCGACGTCGAGCGCGTTGAGCGCGACGCGCGCGTCGCCGTCGAGCCCCTCGGAGAGCGCCTCGAGCGCCCCCGGCTCGACCGTGGCCCCCAGCGCGCCGATGCCGCGCGCGCTTTCCGCCACGGCCGCGCGCAGGATCCGAAGCAGTTCCTCGCCGGAGAGCGGCATGAGGGTCAGTACCCGGCACCTCGACAGGAGGGGGGAGTTGATCTCGAAGGAGGGGTTCTCGGTCGTCGCCCCGATCAGGATCAGGTGCCCCGATTCGACGTGCGGCAAGAAGGCGTCCTGCTGCGCCTTGTTGAACCGGTGGATCTCGTCGACGAAAAGGATCGTGCGCGCCCCGTGAAGCGACCGGCGATCCTTCGCGTGCTCGATCGCCTCGCGGACCTCCTTGACCCCCGACAGGACCGCCGAGAAGTGCAGGAAGTCGTACCCGGGGGTGGTCGCCAGGAGGCGTGCCAGCGACGTCTTCCCGCACCCGGGAGGCCCCCACAGGATCAGGGACGGGATCTCGCCGGTGTCGATGATCCTCTGCAGGATCTTGCCGTCCCCCAGGAGGTGCTCCTGTCCGACGAACTCCGCGATCGACCGCGGCCGCATCCGGTCGGCCAGGGGCGCGTCCTTGGCGACCTTCGTTTCGAGGCCCTGGCGGAAGAGGTCCATCGCGCCGCTCTCGCCGGGCTTCATCGCGCCCGGCTCACTTCCCGAAGAGGGCGCGATTGTCCCCCTCGTCCTTCGTGGCGTACCCGTCCTTCTGCCGGTCCTGGTTCACGCGGTGTTTGCGAGTGTACAGGTCGTGCAGGCCGGCGGCGTCGAGCCCAGCCACCTGGGCGGCGGAGACGAGGAAGTGCAGGAGATCGACGATCTCCACCTTCGCGTTGTCGAGGTCGATCTTCTGGTACTTCGCCCACCACTTCCAGGGGACCGAGTCGGTCAGCTCCGCGACCTCCTGCGACATCGCGCGGGCGTAGTTCAACAGCCACGTCTTCTGCGCCTCGGGGTCGGCCTGGATCCGGTCGGTATCCACCCCGATCTTGCGGTTGAGCTCCTTCTGCATGGCGAAGATCGTCTCGAGCCGGTCCTCGCTCATGCACGCCTCCCCCCCAGCCATCCGGCGGCCTCGACCGCCCAGTAGGTGACGATCATCGACGCCCCCGCGCGGCGGATCGAGGTGAGGATCTCGAGCGCGGCGCGCCTCTCGTCCAGCCAGCCGCGAGCGGCGGTCGCCTTGACCATCGCATACTCGCCGCTGACGTTGTACGCCGCGAGCGGCGCGTCGAATCGCGTCGCGGCCTCGCGCAGGACATCGAGGTACGCCAGCGCGGGCTTGACCATCACCGCATCGGCCCCTTCCTCGATATCCAGCGTGATCTCCCGCATCGCCTCGGCGCGGTTCGGCGGGTCCATCTGATACCCCTCCCGGCCGAACCCCTCGGGCGCGGAGTCCGCGACCTCCCGGAACGGCCCGTAGAACGCCGAGGCGTACTTCGCGGCGTAGGAGAGGATCGCCGCGCCCTGGAACCCCGCCCCGTCGAGCGCGCCGCGGATCGCGCCGACCCGGCCATCCATCATGTCGCTCGGCGCCACGACATCGGTGCCCGCCTCCGCGTGAGAGCACGCGACCCGGCCGAGGATCGGGAGCGTCGCGTCGTTGTCGACCCCCTCCCCCTTCACGACGCCGCAATGCCCGTGCGAGAGGTAGGCGCAAAGGCAGACGTCCGAGATCAGGGCCAGGGCCCCCCCCGCCTCCCGCCGCGCGGCGCGCAGCGCCTCCTGGACGGGCCCCTTCGCATCCCAGGCCGACTGCCCGTCCGCGGACTTCCTCTCCGGCTGGCCGAAGAGAATCACCCCGCCGATGCCAGCCTCCACGGCACGGGCGACCGCCGTACCGATGCGGTCGGCAGACAGATACCGCTGGCCGGGGAGCGCGGGGATCTCCTTCTCGACATTCCTCCCCGGGACGACGAACAGGGGCTGGATCAGGGACGCGGGGTGCAGCCGGGTCTCGGCGGCCAGGCGCCGCAAGACCGCCGATCCCCGCAGGCGGCGCGGCCTCTGGGCCGGGAACCCCATTACCGGAGTTCCCCGCCGGCGTTCTCGTAAACCCAGGGGAGGTCGGTCGGGGTCCAGGCGATCAGCTCGGCGGGCCGGAAGAAGCGGGCGAGTTCCTCCTTCGCCGCCTCCGGGGAGTCGGAACCGTGGATCAGGTTGTACCCGTCGGAGATCGCCAGGTCGCCGCGGATCGTCCCCGGCTCGGCCTTCGAGCCGAACGTCGCGCCCATCATCTTTCGACAGAGTGCGACGGCGTTGCGCCCCTCGAGCGCGAGCGCCACGATCGGCGAGGAGACGATGTAGCGGATGAGCCCCGGAAAGAACGGCCTCTCCCGGTGCGGGGCGTAATGCGACTCGGCGGTGGCACGATCCATCTGGAGCAGCTTGAGCCCGACGATCTGGAGCCCCTTCTCCTCGAACCTCCGCAGGATCCGCCCGGCGAGACGGCGTTGCAGAGCGTCCGGCTTGAGGAGGATCAAGGTCCGTTCCATCGGGGCGCCCCTAAAACTCGCACACCTGGCGGCCGTGCTCGTGGACGACCGTCTCCACGAGCGCCCAGACCACGAGGACCGAGGGGACGATGATGAGCCCGGTCTTGAGGAACTCGTTCGCCGGGTCGTACTCCATCAGCCACCCGCGCGCGATCCAGAGGACGATCGCCAGGAGGAAGCAGACGCTTCCGACGACGATCTGCCGACGCTGGCGCTGCTGCTGCCGTTCGATCGCACGGCAGGTCTTCTCGTCCGGCAGGGGCGCATCGTGGTCGCACGAATGGCACTTTGCCGAGGGGGTCTTCCCCTCCTCCCGAACGACGGCGAGGAGGTCCACCTTGTTGAGGGAGCCGCACGCCGTGCAGGTCATGACGACCATGGTGGAATTATAGGAGAAATCCCAAATCCCAAATCCCAAATCCCAACGAGGAACCAGACTTCGGCGATTCCCTACGTCTTCGACCCATACTTCGGCGTCGGCCGCACCCAGTCCAGGTGCCCCTTCACCCAGGCGTACACGAGTCCCAGGCCGAGGATCCCGACGAACAGGAGCATCTCCCACAAGGCGATCCAGGGGTCGCGCGTCGGGTCCAGGGTCCAGCGGCGCAGGACCACCGCCACCGGGAGGACCGCCGCGATTTCTACCTCAAAGACAAGGAAGATGAGCGCCACGATGTAGTAGCGGTTGTTGAACCGCACCCACGCCCCCCCGGTGGGCTCCTCGCCGCACTCGTAGGTGGTCAGCTTCTCCGGCGTCGGGTTCGTCGGCCGCAGGAACGACCCGACCACCATGTTCACGAGGATGAACGCGCCGCCGAAAAGGAGGAAGACCAGGACGACCCCGAACTCGCCGATCATCGCCGCGACAGTTTATCAAACGGGCGGTCGACACGGGCCACGGCGGACACCTCTGCTGCAACACGGCTGCCCCGGCGCGAGAATAGGGGGAAGTGGTGCTTAACGCCCGCCGGAGGTTCCTGCCGATCGCCGCCGGACTCCTCCTGGGGACCGCCTACGGCGGATACGCGACCTGCGTTCTGCGGGCGGAGGGGGAGGAGATCCGCCTGTCGATCCATGCCGTCCGGGTCCATCCGACCGGGACCCTCTCCTGCGCGCCCTGCGGGACGCCGACCCGCGTGGAGGATGGGAACCTCCCCCTGCGCCTGCTGGTCCTGGGCGCGGCGCTCCCGATGCTCCTCGCGCCCTGGTGCGGCCGGAACCGGCCCCGAACGGCGACGCACGCCGGATTCGTGATCGCCTTCTGGGCCGCCGGAGCCGGGACCGCCTGGGGGTTCAACTATTCGCAATCGGGGGGCGTTCCGATCACCTGGAACGCCGCCGACATCCCGATCCCCTACCGGATCCATCAGGACGGGACCGCCGACGTGGCCGACGGCGCTGGGGATGAGTTCGCGAAGATCCAGGACGCGTTCGCCGCCTGGGACGCCGTCTCGGGTGCCGCGCTCGACTTTACCTACGCGGGGACGACGGCCGTCCAGGCAGGCAGCTACGACGGGGTGAACGCCGTCTCCTGGGCCGAATCGGGCTGGGCGTACGGCAGCACCGTGGCCGGGATCAATTTCAGGTGGTACAGCGGGAGCCGGATCCTGGAGTCCGACATCGTGCTCAACGGGGACTCCCAGGCCTGGGACGCGGCGAAGGTGAAGGGGATTCTGCTCCACGAGTCCGGGCACCTGATCGGGCTGGAGCACTCCTCCCTCTCGACCTCCGTCCTCTGGCCCACCTACCTGGGGCTCCAGGCGCTCTCCGCCGACGACGAAGACGGCGCGCGCTTCCTGTACCCGGCCTCCGCGGACACGACCGCCCCGGGGGCGATCACGACCCTGAGCGCCTCCGCCGGCACCTGGGATGGGGAGATCAACCTTTCCTGGACTTCCCCCGGGGACGACGGGGCCGCTGGGACCGCCGCCACGTACCGGGTGCGCTACGCCACGAGCACCATCACGACCGATGCCGCCTTCGACGCGGCCACGGCCGTCGCCACCGGCGTCCCCACCCCACTGTCGGCGGGGACCGCCCAGACGATGACCGTCTCGGGACTCGTCCCTGGGACCACCTACCATTTCGCCATCAAGACCCGCGATGAGGTTCCCAACGAGTCCGCCCTCTCCAACTCCCCCTCCGCCGCCGCGACCAACGGAGCGGGCGCGGACGCTTCGGCCCCCTCCGCCGTCGTGGACCTGGCCGCGGCAACCGGCGATGCCTCGGGGACGATCGTGGTGACCTGGACCGCCCCCGGGGATGACGCCGGCACGGGAACCGCCTCCGCCTACGACCTGCGCTACGCGACCTCCCCGATCACGACCGACGCGGCGTTCAACGCGGCCCTGCAGGTCACGGGCCTGTCCGCCCCTCGTGCAGGGGGCAGCAGCGAATCGGTCACGATCTCCGCAACACCCGGGATCACCTACTACATCGCGCTGAAGACGGACGACGAAATCCCCAACCGCTCCGGGCTCTCCAACTCGGCGTCCGCAACCGCCTTCGGGACCACCTCCACCACCGTCACTGTCCGCGACGGCGGCGGGGGAGGTGGGTGCTTCCTGTCGCCCCGGTGACCCCGTCCGGCGCGGACGGGCCACTTCCCGTTCATGCCTGCAACTCATGCAACCGCGTATACAGCCCCCCCCGTGCGACGAGGTCGGCATGCCTGCCGCGCTCGACGATGCGGCCCGCGTCGAGGACGACGATCTCGTCCGCCTCGCGGACGGTCGACAGGCGGTGGGCGATCACGAAGGTCGTGCGGCCGCGCATCAGCGCGCGCAACGCCTCGTGGACGGCCGCCTCGCTCGCGGCGTCGAGATCCGAGGTCGCCTCGTCGAGGATCAGGATGGCGGGGTCGCGCAGCAGCGCCCGGGCGATCGCGACCCGCTTGCGCTCGCCCCCCGACAGGCGCGACCCGCGCTCGCCGACCTCCGTGTCGAGCCCCTGCGGGAGGCGCGAGACGACCTCCGTCAGGCGCGCCGCCTCGACCGCGCGCGCCACCTCCCCCTCCGTCGCGTCCGGCTTCCCCATCCGGATGTTGGAGCGCAGCGTGTCGTGGAACAGGTACGTCTCCTGGGGCACCACGCCGATCCGCTCGCGCAGGGACGCTAGGCGCACCCGGCGGACGTCATGCCCGTCGACGAGCACCGTCCCCGCGGTCGCGTCATGGAAGCGCGGGATCAGGTCGAGGAGCGTCGTCTTCCCCGCGCCGCTGGGCCCCACGACCGCCACCCGGCGCCCCGCCGGGACGCGCAGGTCGACCCCCGTCAGGGTCGGCCCCTCCCCGTAGGAGAAGGAGACGCCGCGGAATTCCACCTCGCCGCGCAGGCCGTCCAGGGCGACCGCGTCGGGCGCCTCGGACATCGTCACGGACTCCTCGAGCATCTGCACCGTCCTCTGGACGCCGGGGAGGGCGTTCTCCATCGAGTTGTACGCCTTTGCGAGCGCCCGGAGCGGCTGGTAGAGGTGCTGGCCGATCAGGAGCGCCAGGAGCCCCAGGTCGCCGGGGGAGACCCCCATCCTCGCGACGGCGACACCGAGCATCACGGCCAGGAGGACCGATCCGAGGGGGTAGCAGAGGAAGTCGAGCGTCGCGGTGCTCCAGGCGCGCGCGACGGAGATCTTCATCTGCTGCCGGTAGGCGGTGCGGTTCGCCCCCGCGAGCGACTCGCGCTGCCGCTCCTCCGCGCCGAACGCCTTGACGACCCGCATCCCCGTCAGCGTCTGCTGGAGGAGGTCGGACAGGTCGGCGAGCGACTCGAGCCCCCGGCGGCTCGAGCGGCGGATCCGGCGGCCGAGCCTGCCGAGGATCCACACCAGGGGCGGGAACGCGACGAGCAGGAGCGCGGTGAACCGCGCGTCGATCCTAAAGCAGACGACCAGCGCGAACAGGAAATGCACCGGGTGCTGCACCAGGTCGTTGAACGTGAACTCGAGCCCCTCGCGACACCGGTCGACGTCGTTCGACAGCCGGCTCAAGTGCTCCCCGCTGCGGCTGCGGGTGAAGTACCCGAGCGGGTGGCCCAGAAGCTTTACGCAGATCCGGTCGCGCACGCGCCGCACCCCGCCCCACATCACCTCGGCGACGCAGATCGCGAAACCGAACTTGAACAGGACGACCCCCGCCCCCAGGACGAGCCCCAGGGTCGCGATCGCCCAGAGATCCCCGCGCCCCTCGAGGAATCCCCACCGCTGCACGTACCCCAGAACCAGGCGCACGTCCCGTCCCAAGTGGTCGGAGAGCGGCAGCTTCATCTGCTCCATCAGGGGCGCCCAGACGAAGACGCACCACGACATCAGAAGGACGTTGCTCGCCAGGAGCGTCGCGACCACCCCGGCGAGGTACCTCCTCTCCTCCCACGCCAGGCGCAGGATGAACTTCAGCGCCCTCCCTCGGGAGGGGAGCGCCGGTTCCAAGCCGCCGCCCTCACTCATGCGCGGCCTCCCGCCTTGCCGGACAGAAACACAGATGCCACAGAAGGATCCGGACGCTGGTCGCAAACCGTGCCGAGGAGCGCCGGGAGAACGGCGCCGACAGGCTGTTCGACGCGACGTTGAAGGCGAGCCGCAGGAGAAGTCCGGCTGCCAGGATCGCGCACGTGAGATCCCCCCGGTGCTTCCGGAAGAACCGATAGCGCGACCGGTAGTACTCGATGCGCGAGGCGCCGTGGTCCTGCCGGGCACTCGCCCCCTGGACGTGCTCGCAGACCGCACCGGGAACGACGACGGAACGCCAGAGCGCTTCCCTCGCGCGCTTGCACAGGTCGGTCTCCTCCAGGAACAGGAAATACCCCTCGTCGAACCCTTCGAGCGATTCGAGCACCTCCCGGCGGACCATCATGCACGCCCCGACGATCGAGTCCACCTCGAACACCTCGGTCCGCTCCTGGAGGCGGCTCGGGTACCGCCCCGGCGAGGCGCGGCGCAGCAGCGACTTGCCCAGGAGCTCCGTCGCCAGGGTCGGGATCTGGTCGAAGGCGTGCTGCGTCGAACCGTCCGGCTTCACGAGCGAGGCTCCCGCGAGAGCGACCCCGTCGCGTGAGAGCGCCCCGGCGAGCGCGTCGAGCGTCCCGGGCCGCAGGACCGCATCGGGGTTGAGGAAGAGGACCCGCTCCGTACGGAGCGCGCGCCACCCCTGGTTCGCCGCGCGGGCGTACCCGAGGTTCCCGGCGTTGCGGATCAGGCGGGCCTGCGGAAAATCCCGCGCGACGGCGTCGGCGGAGCCGTCCCGGGAGGCGTTGTCGACGACCACCGTCTCCGGTGCCGCCGTCCCTCCTTCCGGCTCAAGCACGGACCGCAGGCATCGCAGCAGGAGGTCCCGCGTGTTGTAACTGACGACCACCACACCGATCTCCGGCATCAGGGGAAAGCCTCGGCGTGACGGATCGGCTCGTCCGGCGTCCGGCGTCCGGCGTCCGGCGCGGGACGCCAAGGAAGATCCGCCGGGGATCCGCCGTGCTGACGCCACGCCTCCGTCAGGACATCCCGCAGCCGCGCGAGGAAGCGCGGCCGGGCGAACCGCTCCGCGCGCGCGCGAAGCGCCGCGGGATCGAACACGACCTCTCCATTTGTGAGGCGGTCCACCGCCCCGGCGAGCGCCGCCTCTGTTGCCTCCCAGAAGAACACCCCCGTCGCGGACTCGCCCCCCCCCGGCGGGACGACCGTATCGAGGACCCCGCCCGCGCCGTAGGCGACCACCGGGCACCCCGACGCCATCGCCTCGAGCGGCGTGATCCCGAAATCCTCGCGCCCCGGAAACAGGAACGCACGCGCGCGGCGGTAGAGCCCGGCGAGTTCGTCGCCCGCGACCCACCCGAGGAACCGGGTCGCCGGGCCGGCCATCCGCTCCAGGCGCTCGCGCTCGGGTCCGGTGCCGGCGATCCACAACGGCCAGCCCCGCTCCGCGCAGGCGCGCACCGCGAGGTCGACGCGCTTGTATGGGACGAGCGCGGAGACGACGAGCAGGAACCCCTCGCGCGGCGCGTCGGGGAGGCGGAACCGCTCCAGGTCGACCGGGGGCGGGACAAGCGTCGCCTCGCGGTCATAGTGCCGCCGGATCCGCCCGGCGACTTCCGTAGAGTTCGCCAGGAACAGGTCGACCCGCCCCGCCGTGCGACGGTCCCAGGCGCGCAGCATCCAACCCAGTGCGCGCGCCGGGAGCCGCGCTGCGCCCGGCAGCGTGGAGAGATAGGCGTCCGCCTCGTCCCATACGTACCGCATCGGGGTGTGGCAGTAGCAGACATGCAGCGCCTTCGGCGCGCGCAGGATCCCCTTCGCGACGCAATGAGAGGAGGAGACGACCAGGTCGTACCCGGAAAGGTCGAACGACTCGGCCGCCAAAGGGAACAGCGGGAGGTACCGCCGGAATCGCCCCGGCGACCCCGGCAGGCGTTGGACGAACGACGTCCGCACGCCCCGCCCCTCGATCGAGGGGGAGACGCTCCCCGGCTGATGCACAAGGGCGAACAGGTCCGCCTCGGGGAACAGCTCGCACACCCCCTCGAGCACCTTCTCCCCGCCGCGCATGCCGGTGAGCCAGTCGTGGATCAGCGCGACGCGCATGGGGAGGTGCGCCCCTACTTCAACTCGACCGACCAGTACGCCTCGTCGAGGAAGTGCTTCCAGGAGCGGTAGATCTCCAGGCCCGCCTTCTGGGACAGGACGGGCGGGCGGGTCGGTCGCTTCGGAGGCCGGATCAGGCGCATCCGCGCCTGCTGGGGGGTGCGGCCCCCCTTGCGTGCGTTGCATCCGGTGCAGGCGCAGACCACGTTGTCCCAGGTCGAGTGCCCCCCCTGCGAACGCGGGACGACATGGTCGACGCTCAACTCCGCAGCGGGAAAATCGCGGCCGCAGTACTGGCAGCGGTTGGCGTCGCGCGCGTAGAGGTTGCGGCGGTTGAACCGCACCCGCGGCGCGGCGAGGCGCTCGCACGCCCCCAGCCGGATCACACGGGGAACGAGCACCTTCAGCGACACGGTACGGACCCACGACAGGGTCGCGTTCTCGTACTTGGCCTGGAGGCGCGACAGCTCGATCCACCCGTCGAAGTTGTAGGTGAGGTACTTGTTCTCCTCGACCGAGACCACCTCCGCGACCCGCTTGGCCAGCAGCGTGAACGCCCGCCGCACGGAGACCACATGGATCGCCATGTAGAACCGGTTGAGGACCAGGACGGACCCCTGCAGGGACGGGGCAAGTGCTGTCACGGACGCATTATACGACACCCACGGCGCGGCGCCGGGAGGGTGCGCAAGTCCCGCGGAACCGGCCAAAAAGCCATCACCCCATGTCGTCCCGAGGAGCCGACGAGTTGCGCCTGAGCGACGAGGGACCTGTGTTCATCGATCGAGTATCCAACACGGGTCCCTCGGTCCGCAGGAATATCGCGGCCCTCGGGACGACAAGAGGTTCCGGGACCGGCCCGTAAGGATCAGGACCGCTACAGGACGTTGTTCTGGACTGACTTCAGGTGTTGCCGGAGCCTAGACACGATCTTCGTGTGGATCTGACACACCCGGCTCTCGGAGAGCTCCAGGACCGCGCCGATCTCCTTCATCGTCAGCTCCTCGTAGTAGTAGAGGACGACGACGAGCCGCTCAACCTCGCCCAGCGAGGCGATGATCCGGGACTTCAGCTCGCCGCGCTGGAGCCCCTGCGCGGGGTTCGGGGAGCGGACGTCCTCCAGGATGTCGACGTGGCTGTGCTCGTCGTCCTCCCCCTCGTGGGTCACCTTGGACAGGGGAAACATGGAGACCGCCGTGCTCTCGCGCAGCATCTCCTCGTACACCTCCGCGGTCACGCCGAGGCGCGCGGCGACCTCCACCTCGGTGGGGTAGCGGCCCAGCTCCGCCTCGAGCTCGCGGAGCGCCCCGTCGATCTTGTGGGCGCGCGCGCGCACGAGGCGCGGCACCCAGTCCATGGCGCGCAGCTCATCGAGGATCGCCCCGCGCACCCGCATGCTGCAGTAGGTCTCGAACTTCACGTCGCGCGACAGGTCGTACCCATCGACGGCGTCCATCAGGCCGAAGACGCCGGCCTGGTACAGGTCGTCGATCTCGACGCTGCGCGGCAGCTTGCAGGCGATCCGCTCGGCGATGTAGCGCACCAGGGGCAGGTAGGTCCCGACGAGCACCTCTCGCAGGGCGCGGTCGCCGCTGCTCTTGTACTGCTTCCAGACGCGTCCGAGATCCTGCGCCGGGGGTTTCGTCACGTCCGCTTACCGTCCCCTCCCGCTGATGCGCCCGGGCGGCCTTCCGGCCCCCCCGCGCGCGCGAGAACCCCGCCGACCCAGTACCCCAGCACGCCCACGACCGCCGTGAGCGCCAGCACGACCGGAATCACCTCGTCCGCAGCTCGGCGGCCGAGGAGCCCCCCCACCGTTCCGACGAGGAACGCCACCAACGCGCACGCCACAGCGAATTTCGCCGCCATCCCCCCCCCGCGCCCGGCGCCTTCCGACGACGCACGGCGCAACCCTCTATCGAACAGGCTCCGGCGCCTTCGCGCCAGAGCGGAGAGAGAACCACCGACGGAAGAAGGAACCCTGACCCTTCGCGCGCGCGGGAGCGATCTGGCGGGAGAGCGCCGCCAGGCACCGCGAGGCGGCCGCCCGGGGCCATCCCTCGCAGACCAGGCGCCGCTGCCGCACCGCCTCTGGGACCTGCAGGTCGTGAAGGACATACCCGAGCCGCTCGATCGGAAGCCCCAGGAGCCGGCCCGAGACCTCGCCGAGGCGCCCGGCCACGCGCGACGCCTGCGCGCGGTCGGACGCCTGATTGACGACCAGCCTGACGCGCGCACCCGCCCCGCTCCGCTCCTGCC
>JACQRN010000038.1 GCA_016206515.1 Planctomycetota bacterium
AACGGCAGGCTGAAAGAGAAGAAGACCAGCACATGCCCGTCCTGACGCACAAATCCATGTTTCCATGCGAGGAAGAGGAACGACACGCCCAAGGCATCGAGGAGGCGATCTTCCCGGCGGGACGCGTGCTTCGGGCGATCGACACCGACGAGAAGCCCCGCGACACAGGCCGCCATCGCCACGAGGGCGAGATGGACCTCGCGTGAGGCCCCCGCCAACGCCATCGCGCCGTCGTATCCCGCGGCGAGCGAAAAGGACCCTCGCAGGTAACCGGGGAAGTTGAGGATCGCCTGCCCGATCCCGATCCAGAGCGCCATCACGGACATGGCGGCCGATGCGAGACACAGGATCCCTTGTCGCCAGCGCCCCCGTCGCACGAGCGATGCGGCAAGGGCGCCGACGCAAAGGCACGCCTGCACGAACAGAGAAAACTTGATGAGCGCAAGGACCGAGCAGAGGAGGATCCAGAGGCCCAGCCAGCCGGGCTTCGGCCGCTCCGGGCGGAGCAGGAGCCGGGTACCGAACAACAAGACCAGCATGAGGACGACATCCGGGATCGAACAGAAGATCCATAGGGTGACGAGGAAGAGCCCCCTCCGGTAACGGCCCACGAGCTGGGACGCGGACAGCAGGAACACCGTCGCCGCGACGGACGCGATGAGCACAGCCCAGCCGACGCGAATGCCGAAGAGACGGGGTTCATACGCCCGGGCATAGAGAAACCCCAGGGGGCCCAGCGAGAAGACGTAGTCGCGGCCGGCCTGCCACCCCTGCACGACCGCGTAGTGGAGTGCCTGATGCCAGGATTCGTCCAAGTGGTCCGCCGCCGTGAACAGCGGGAGTTGAATCATCGACAGCACCAGCGCGATCCAGACCACAAGGCGGGCCACGACCGTGGGACGGCGGATCGCACGCAGCGACCTGCCCCCGTTCCCGGGTCCGGTTTCCATGTCGGCTAACGCCGCTCCCGGATACGACCGTCGCGGCGGAGCCTCTCCAGGAGGCGGCCGTGCGCGACCGCCTCGACGGACGGCGGCGCAGGATCGCGAACCTCCCGCGCGAGGTCGTCGAACCAGCGACGCACCCAGGCGCGGAAAGGCCCGGGCGAGAAGGCGCGGCCCCGGACGCGCGCGGAGCGCGCCATGTGCGCAAGGAGCCCCGGCGACCGGACCAGCCGCAGCGTATGGCGCAGGAGTTCCTCCCGGCTCCCCGCGAAGAAGCCGTGCACGCCGTGCTCGAGGATCTCCAGCTGCCCGCCGCCGCGAAAGACGATGGGCACGACGCCGTTCTGCATCGCCTCGACGGTGGCCATGCCGAAGTGCTCGATGCGGTGCGGCGCGGTCTCCCCCAGCCCGCACAGGTGCCAGAAGATCCGCGCCTCCCGGTAGAGACGCAACAGCGACCGCCGCGGGAGGTTCACGAGCATCCGCACGGGCAGGCCCGCTCCGTGCGCGGCGACCTCGGCGGCCACGCGGGCGTAGTAGCGTCCGTTCCGGATGGCACCTCCAACCAGCAGCAGTTCCCAGTCCCGCGCGATGCGCGGGTGCGACCGGCAGAGCGCGGCAAAGGCCCCGACCATCTCCACCTGTTTCTTGGAACCCTCCTCCTCGAAGCGGGCCACCGAGAGGATGAGGTTGCGCTTGCGCCACGCGGGCGCGACCGCGGATACCGGCGGATACAGGCAATGGTCCGGTCGGTATTTCCAGAGCCGCTCCACCCAGCCCCCCGTGTAGCGCGAGTTCGTCAGGGTCTCGTCGTAGTCGCGCGCATAGCAGACCTCGTCCAGGGGACTGTCCGGGAAGTGGCAGACGAACACATTGTGATTCGCCATCGGCCGGACACGGTCCATCATGTTCCCGTTGATGAATACGTCGTACTCCTGGGCGACGCGCGCCACCGCGTCGAAGGGGTTGCAGCGCGGATTGCGGACATACCCCTTGTTGAGTTCGCGCGTCCGGCGCACCTGGTAGTAGGGGAGCGGGATCGTGCGCACGTGATACGGAAAGGGCAGGGCGTGCCAGGCGGACATCTGGCGGCGGTCGACCGGCGCGTGGGTCAGGTAGGTCACCTCGTGCGTGGCGCGGATCGCGTCCGCCATCGTGAGGACGTACTGCTGCCCCCCGCCCACGAAGGAGAGGGCGTGGTCGTAGACCGCGACCCGCGCTCGCCGGCGTCCGCTCATCACCTCGTAGCGCCGCGCGAGGCGGGACACCGTGGGCCCGTCGAAGATCTCCCGGTACGCCCGCAGCAGCGACCGCACGGCGCCCTCGGCGCGCGCGCGCGGATGGCTGCGCAGCAGCTTGCGCATCAGGTCCGGCGCGACCGCGTAGAGGTACTCGATGTCGTGGTTTTCGTAGAACTGCGAGGTGAACACGCTGCGGACGAGATCGTCCGGGCGGTGTTTGGCGACGAAGAGGAGCCGGTTGCGATTCCCGTAGAAGTTCTCGACGCCGTACCGCGCCGACGTCCCGTGGAAGCGGTGCCGGACGCGGCTGGCCGGCGCGAAGCGGACCTTGGCGCCGGACGCGCGCAGGCGGTGGCCCAGCTCCACGTCCTCGTAGTACATCACGAAGTCCTCATCGAACCCCCCGAGGCGCCGCAATGTGTCGCGGCGGTAGAGCGCCGCGGCGTGGCAGACGCTGTCGAGCTCCGTCGCGCCGTCGTACTGTCCGCGATCCTCCTCCCCGAAGCCGCGGTCCCGGACGTAATGCCGCCCCAGCGGCTCGTGGCCGGTGCCCTGCAGCCGCCCGTCCGGAAGGAGCAACTTCGCCCCCACCGCACCCACGCGCCGGTCCGATTCCGCGACACGCAGCAACGCGCGCAGCCAGAGCGGCTCCACCTCCGTGTCGTTATTCAGGAAGACGACATACCGCCCGCGTGCGCGCCGCAGGCCGGCGTTGTTCGCCGCGCAGTAGTCGTTGCGCGCGAGCGGGATCGTCTCCACCCACCGGTGGCGCTCGAGGATGCGGCGCGATGCATCCGTGGAGGCATTGTCCACGACGAGTACCTGCAGGGCCGCGCGCGGGTAGCGGGTGCGCCGCAGCGCGCGCAGGCAGTCCGACAGCATCGCCCCGCCGTCGTGGTTGACGACGATGACCGTGACCGCGGGCGTCCGGGTCACGGGACGGCCTCGGCGTCGGCGACCGGCTCGAACGCCGCCCCCCGCAGCAGGAGGCCCAGGACGCGCGTATCGCCGGTCCGCGCGCGCGACAGCGTCGGGCGCACGGACAGCCGCAGCG
>JACQRN010000006.1 GCA_016206515.1 Planctomycetota bacterium
GGCGGATCGCTCCTCGACGACCTTGACCGGATCGGTCCGGAGGACCGGGTCGTCCTGGAGCTGTCTTCTTATCAGCTGAAGGATCTGCGGCCTGCCTGCCGGGCGCTGGCGGCCTGCCTGACGAACCTTTCCCAGGACCACATCGACTATCACGGTTCGGTCGAGTCGTATGCCGCGGCAAAGCGCAGGCTGTTCACGGAGGTCGCATCCTCCGCCGCAGCGGTCCTGCCGGCGGATCGGGCCGACCTCCAGGAATGGGCAGCGCCGGAAAGACGCGTAACGTTCGGGGAGCGCGCACCGGGGCCACGCGCCGCGAGGGCAGGGAACGAGGTTGTCGATCTCGCGTGGGACGGCGAGGAGACCGCAATCCCTGTCGGGGGGCGGTCGCTCCTGGGGCCGCACAACCTTCTGAACATGGCGGCCGCCTGCGCCGCCGCCATGGGCGCGCGGGGGGGGCTGCCGGAGGACCTGGAGGGGTGGGCCCGCGCCCTGACCGGGCTGAAGCCGGTGGCTCATTGCATGGAAGCGCTCGGCGAGCGCGACGGCGTGCTCTTCGTCAACGACTCGAAGGCGACCGCGCCCGATGCGGCGGTCGCGGCGCTGTCGTCCTACGACCGCCCGCTCGTCGCGATCGCCGGCGGCTCGACGAAGGATACCGACCTCGCGCCGCTCGCCGCCGCGCTCGCCTCGCGCGCCCGCGCGGCGTTCCTCACCGGCCCCGCCGGGCGCCAGATCGAGGCGCACCTGCGCGGGACGCCCTTGCGCGCGCGGTTCTGCGGGACGTTCGACGACGCGGTCCGTCTTGCGATCGCCGAGGCCCGCCCCGGCGACGTCGTCCTCCTCGCCCCGGGGTGCGCCTCCTACGACCAGTTCACGAACTACATCGAGCGCGGCGAGCGGTTCCGCGCGCTGGCGGGGTTCGGGAAGTAGGCGTCGTCCTGAATCCGATCCGGGCCCGTCCTCCGGAGGCGGGCGGCTCCAGCAACTTGTGGAGGGCCTGCGCGAGGGATCGGATCGATTCGTCGTGTCCGTCGACCCGGTCCGCGAGAAGGGCCATCTTGCCCGCGAGTCCGCGATGAGAGGCGAGGACCTGCCGCAGCCGCACGAAGGCGCGCATGATTTCGATGTTCACCCGGGCGGCCCTCTTGCCGCGCAGCACTCCCGAGAGCATCGCCACTCCCTGCTCCGTGAACGCCCTGGGCGGTTTCCGTGTGCCGCCCCAACTTGATATCACAGATTGTGATATCAAGTTCGCAACCTCTCCCCGGGTCAGCAGGAGCATGAAATCCTCCGGGAACCGGTCCAGGTTTCTGCGGACGGCCTGGTTGAGGCTGCCTGTCGTCACTCCGTACATGCCGGCCAGGTCCCGGTCGAGGATAACCTTCCGTCCCCGGATCAGCAGGATCTTGCTCTCGATCGCTCCAGAAGGCGCCCTTGTTCGCGCGGAGGCCATGCGGCACATCGTAACTGTGCCCCCCGACAGAATCGGGCGCAGCGGGTCCGAACGCGCGGAATCCGCCCCCCCCGCCCCGGGGGTATCATCTGGCGTATGCCCGCCCCAACCGTCGGCCAGACGAACCTGTCGCGCCTGGAGAAAATCCGCAGCGGCAAGGTGCGGGAGCTGTACGACATGGGGGACCGGCTGCTGATGGTGGCGACCGACCGGATCTCGGCGTTCGACTGGGTCTTGCCGGACCTGATCCCTGACAAGGGGCGGGTGCTGACGGCTCTGACGAACTTCTGGTTCGACCGGCTGCCGAAGTCGATCCCGCACCACCGAATCACGTGCGACCTGGACACCGTGAAGGACCTGACTCCGGACGAACGCCGGACGCTTGCGGGGCGTTCCATGGTCGTGCGGAAGGCGAAGCCGCTCCCGGTCGAGTGCGTCGTGCGCGGGTACATCTCCGGCTCGGGGTGGTCCTCCTACCAGAAGACCGGGCGGATCGAGGACGTACCGCTTCCGAAGGGGTTGCGCGAGTCGGACAAACTGCCCGAGCCGGTCTTCACCCCGTCGACGAAGGCGGAGCAGGGGCATGACGAGCCGATCGGGTTCGACACCGTTGCCGGCCTGATCGGGAAGCCCCTGGCCGAGGAGGTGCGCCGCCGCTCCCTCGAGGTGTACAGGTGGGCGGCCGACCTCGGCGCCAAGCGCGGGATCCTGATCGCCGACACGAAGTTCGAGTGGGGGATGGCGCTTGACGAGCTGCTTCTGATCGACGAGGTTCTGACCCCCGACTCCTCCAGGTTCTGGGACGCGAAGGCGTACGCCCCGGGGGGTGCGCAGGCATCGTTCGACAAGCAGTTCGTGCGGGACTACCTCCTCGGGACAGGGTGGGATCGCGCCTCGCCCCCCCCGGCGCTCCCGCGCGAGATCGTGGAGAAGACCGCCTCGCGGTACCGCGAGGCGCTGGGCCGGCTGGCGGGATGAGCACGCCGACCCCCGTGCCGCCCGAGGGGAGCTCGCCCCCGTCCGAGGCGCAGGCGCGCCGGATCGCGGGGTACGAGATCCTCGGGAAGATCGGCCAGGGGGCGATGGGGATGGTGTTCAAGGCGCGCCAGCTCTCGCTGGACCGGGTCGTGGCGCTGAAGGTGCTCCCTCCGCGGCTGACGCAGGACAAGTCGTTCATCGACCGGTTCGTCCGGGAGGCGCGCTCGACGGCGCGCCTGTCGCACCCCCACATCGTGCGGATCTACGACGTCGACTGTTCGAAGGGGGGGATCTGGTACTTCTCGATGGAGTACCTCCCCGGCGGCTCGGTGCGGGAACTCCTCAAGAAGGAAGGGCGCCTCACGGTCGAACGCTCCCTTCGGATCGCGACCCAGATCGCCCAGGCGCTCGCGCATGCGAACGAGAAGGGGATCGTCCATCGCGATGTGAAGCCGGACAACATGATGCTCGACACCGTGCTCGAGGCGAAGCTCGCGGACCTGGGGCTCGCGCGCGTCCAGGGGCCTGGCTCGGGCCCCTCGGTGACGCAGGCGGGCGCCGTGACCGGGACGCCGTACTACATGGCGCCCGAGCAGGCCGAGGGGGGAGCCGTCGACACCCGCGCCGACCTGTACGCCCTCGGCGCGTCCCTGTTCCAGATGCTCACCGGCGTCCCGCCGTACCGGGCCGAATCGCCCCTCGGCGTGATCACCCAGCACCTGACCGCTCCGATCCCCGATCCGCGCGCGATCGTTCCGGGGATCCCGGGCTGGGTCGCCTCCATCGTAATGCGCCTCCTGGCGAAGAAGCCCGAGGACCGGTATGCGGACCCCGCCGCGTTGCTGGAGGCGCTGCGGTGCCTGCCGGGTCCCGGCGAGGAGGAGGGCGTGCCGGCCGGACCGTCCGGGAGGGGGCGGCGCATCGCGGCCGCCGCCCTCGTGCTCGTCCTCCTGGCGGGGGCGGCCCTGGCGGTCGGCGCGAAGGTCCGCGGCGCCGCGCGCGAGCGCGCGGCGACCGCGAAGTGGGACGAGGCGCGCGACCTGTTCGCGCAGGGGGCCGGGAGGCTGGCCGAGGCGCGCTCGATCTGGGAGGCGATCGTGCGCGAGTTCCCCGGTACGCGCTGTGCTCGTGAGGCGGACTCCGCCTTGCGCTCGCATCCCCTTCCCGCATCCCCCCCGGAGGGGAACACGGAGGCGTCTCCTCCCGATCCGGTCGGCGTGGACCGGGAGGCCCAGGCGGATCTCGCGCTGGCGGGGGCGGGGCGGCTGGCGGAGCGGACCGTCGAGGAGATCGACGCGGCGATCCGGGCGTTCGACGCGGTCGCTGCGGGATACCCCGGGACCTCCGCCGCGCGCGTCGCATCCAACCATGCGGGGGATCTGCGGCGCCGCCGGCTCGACCTTGTCAACCGCCAGGCGGCCGACGCGCGGCGGGAGACGGAGTGGCGGGCGCTCGAGGAGGCGGTCCGGCTCCTGTGCGGGAGGGGGGAGTTCCGCGAGGCGAACCAGAGGCTGATCCGCTACCGCGACATGCACCGGGGCGATGCATGGGAAGAGCGTTCGAGTGCCCTGCAGCAGGGGTTCCTGCGCTCGTCGTGCGAGCGGGCGTTCGAGGCATCGCTGGCCGAATCGACGCGGCTGGAGGGGGAGGGGCGTCTGGACGAGGCGCTTGCGGCGGTGGACCGGTACCGCGAGGGGCTCGGGGAGGTCTCCGATCGCGCCAGCGAGCGGGCCGTCCGGCTCCGGGCACGGATCGACGAGGCGCGCGTCGATGCCATCCGTCGCGCGTGGGCGGAGATGCTCTCCCTTTCCGTGCACGAGGAGGTGGCGATGGCGCTGCTGGTGGCGAGGAAGCCCGAGGCGGCCGCCGACGTGCTCGATGCCTTCGCCCCGGCGGGGGACGAGGCGCGCGCCGCGCGCGGGGCGGCCCGCGGGTGGCTCGCGGTAGGCGCGACCTGCTGGGACGCGCTGGAGGGGTACCTTCGCGCGCACGCCCGGGAGCCGCTGCGGGTCCTGCGCTCGGTCCACAGCGGCCGTGCGCTCCCGCGCCGGATCGAGGGGGGATCGCTCGTCGTCTACGTCCAGTCGGGGGGGATCGGCGCCGAGCGGTCCGTGCCGATCCCCCAGATCGATCCCCTGGAGTGGATCGCGCTGGTCCGCGCCGCGTACGGGGAGGCCCGCTCCCCCTGGCGCGAGGAGGCGGAGATCTTCGCCCATGTGATGCAAGGGGACTGGGAGGCGGTGGAGGGGATGATCGCGGGGATGATCGACGGCGGGTGGAGGGGGGATGATGCCGCCGCGCGCCTGCGCGTTCAGAGGGTCCGGTCGCTGGCCGGGGAGATCCTGGCCCCGGAGGCGGGCACCGCGCGCGCGGAGGCGCTCCTGGCGTTCGCGCACGGGGCGGCCGAAGCAGGTCACGCGGCATGGGCGCTCCCGGCGCTCGATCGTCTGCGGGAGACGTACCTGGCGGGTCCCGGAGGGGACGCCTTCCCCCCCCAGATCGGCCGGGAAACCGAGTCTCTTCTGGTACGCTGTCGTCAGATGTCGCAATGACGCGCGCCAAGGAGTCGTCGAAGGGGCGGGTGGCGATCCTGATGGGGAGCGCCTCCGATCATGGGGTGATGCGCCATGCCGCCCAGGCGCTCTCCTCCCTGGACGTCCCGTACGTCTGGCGGGTCCTGTCCGCGCACCGGACGCCGGACGACCTCGCGAAGTTCGTCGACGACCGCTCCCGGGGGATCCGCGTCTGGATTTGCGGGGCGGGGATGGCCGCGCATCTGGCGGGCGCCGTCGCCGCGCGGACCGCGGATCCCGTGATCGCCGTGCCGATCGATTCGGGGGGGCTCGGGGGGCTCGACGCGCTCCTGGCCTCCGTGCAGATGCCGCCGGGGGTCCCGGTGGCGACCGTGGCGGTCGGGGAAGCGGGCGCGCGCAACGCGGGCCTGCTGGCCGCCTCGATCCTGGCGGTCTCCGACGAGGCGCTCGCTGGGCGCCTGCGCGCGCTGCGCGAGGAGATGGCCGGGAAGTGCCGCGCGGCGGACCGGGACCTGGACCGCTCGATTTGAGCCTGCCTGCTGTCGAGACCTTGCGCTGGGAGGGGGGCGTCGATGGGACGCTGCACCTCCTGGACCAGACCCTCCTGCCGGGGGAGGTGCGCTTCCGCGCCTGCCGCGACGCGAACTCCCTCTGGGACGCGTTGAAGCGGCTCCAGGTCCGCGGGGCGCCGGCGATCGGTGTGGCGGTCGGATACGGCGTCGTGCTGGGCGCCCGCTCGGAAGGACCACGGGATGCCTCCGGCGCGGCCTCCGCCGCCGAGCGCGCCGCGGCGTACCTGGAGTCCGCCCGCCCGACCGCCGTGAATCTCGCCTGGGCGGCCCGCCGCGTCGCGCGCGCCGCGCGGGGTGCCGCGTCGCGCGGATCCGACGCGGCATCCGTTCTCGATGCGTCCCTGTCGGAGGCCCGGGCGATCCATCGGGAGGATGTCGAGTCGTGCTCCGCGATCGGCCGGCATGGCGCCCCCCTGATCCCCGACGGCGGCGGGGTCCTGACCCATTGCAACGCGGGGGCGCTGGCGACCACCGGCATCGGGACCGCGCTGGGGGTCCTGTACGCAGCCTCCGAAGCAGGGAAGCGTTTCGAGGTGTTCGCCGACGAGACGCGGCCGCTTCTGCAGGGCGCGCGCCTGACCGCCTGGGAGCTTTCGCGCTCGGGGATCCCGGTCACCGTCCTGTGCGACAACATGGCCCCGTCGCTTCTCCGGAGCGGGCGCATCGGATGCTGCGTGGTCGGCGCGGACCGGATCGCCCGCAACGGCGACACGGCGAACAAGATCGGCACGTACGGCGTGGCGCTCGCCGCGCGCGCGCACCGCGTCCCGTTCTACGTCGCCGCGCCGATGTCGACGATCGATCCCTCCTGCCCGGACGGCCCGTCGATTCCCATCGAGTCGCGCGCCCCGGAGGAGGTGACGCGCCCCTTCGGTGTCGAGGCTGCGCCGCGTGGGGTGGGCGTCTACAACCCCGCCTTCGACGTCACGCCGCACGATCTGATCGACGCGATCATCGCCGATCGCGGGGTGCTGCGGCCCCCGTACGCCGAGTCGATCGCCAGGGTCCTCGCGGGACGTCCGGCGTAGCGCCGGGGCGACCGTGGCTCCCGGCGACCTCCTGCGGCTCCTGTTGTCCCTGGTCGCGTACGCGGCGTCGTTCCCCGTGCTCGAGGCGCTTCTCGACCCGGTCGGCGGCGGGGGCGTCCCGCCCCTGGCGTTCGGGGCGGTGCGTCACGCCTGCGCCGGCGTCCTCCTGGGGGGGATCGCCGCGTCGCGCGGTGTGCGGATCCTCGCACCGGGCGCGGGGCCGTGGGGCGTGCGCCTCGCCCCGTGGGGGATCCTGGCCGTGTTCGCCACGGAGGCGACGCAGAACTACGGGTTCACGCGGACGAGCGCCTCGGTGGCGAGCCTGCTGCAGTCGGGGGCGGGCGTGCCGGCGGCGCTGGCGGGGGTCGTTCTGTTCCGGGAGCGGCTCACCCGGGGAAAGGCCGCCGGGCTGGTTCTCGCATCGCTCGCGCTCGTCGCGTTCTTCTCTCCGGACCTGGAGGCTCCGGGGGTGACGGCGGCGGGGAACCTCCTGATGTGCGGCACCGCCCTGGCCTATGCGGGGGCGGACGTCTACGGGAAGCACCTGCTGGGGAGCGGGGTCTCTCCCCTGCGGCTGGTCACGCACGGGCACCTCCTGGGCGCGGCCCTGCTGCTGGGCGCCAGCGCCTGCGTCGAGGTATCCCCGTGGGGCTCGTTCGCCCACGCGCGCGTCTGGGGCGCGCTCGCCTTCCTGGTCCTGGGGCCCGGGATCTTCGCCGCGTTGATGTGGCTCGATGTCCTGTCGCGTCTGCCGGTCTCGGTGGTCGCCCCGATGGGGTGCCTCATGCCGCTCCTCGTCTCCGCGATGTCCTGGGCGCTCCTGGGGGAGAGGATGACCCCCGCGCAGCTGGCCGCGGGCGGGGCGCTCCTGGCGGGGCTGTGGCTGCTGGCGCGGCCGGGGCGGAGTCTGGCCTTGACGTCACGGGCGGATTGATCTGGAGCTTATGGCGGGAGCGCATGGGAATCGAACCCATCCAGCCC
>JACQRN010000036.1 GCA_016206515.1 Planctomycetota bacterium
CCGCATCGCGGCGGGCGGGTCGCCGTCGACGCTCCCGAAGTTCCCCTGCCCGTCGATCAGCGGGTAGCGCATGTTGAACGGCTGGGCCATCCGCACGAGGGTCGGGTAGATCACCGATTCCCCATGCGGGTGGTAGTTCCCCGACGTGTCGCCCGCGATCTTGGCGCACTTTCGGAACTTCCCCCCCGGCGAGAGGTTCAGGTCGTTCATCGCCACGAGGATCCGGCGCTGGGAGGGTTTCAGGCCGTCGCGGACGTCCGGCAACGCCCGCGAGATGATCACGCTCATCGCGTAGGTCAGGTACGAATGGTGCATCTCCTCCTCGATCGGGAGGACGCGGATCCGTGTGTCGGTCTCGCTCATGGCGTGGTTTACAGGGGTGCCATTTTACCCGGAATATGACCTGACGGCCATGTGGATCGGTCGATCGGATACGTTGTAACATATTGTAATTTAATGAGTTACGGTGTTCGCTTGGATGTGGGTTGCTTGGAGACGCAGCGTTTTGTGGCGGGCCGCAGATTGTCCCGCTACAGGGCGATATGGATGTGGTTCACGTGCTGCAACCGGATGCCGTTGTAGTTCGAGGGGCGGTACGGCCGGTTGTTCTGCTCGATCCGCGCGGGGCCGTAGTTCTCGAGGATCCTCGTGCGGCGGCGGAACGCCTCCTGCACGGCGCGCACGCGCCGGTCCGCTCCGAGGTCGCGTACGGGGGTCCCATCGATCTCGCAGATGTCGATGCTCAATCCGAGGAAGTGGCGGCTCTCCCTGCGGTGCCGCCCGTTCGTCGTCGCGGAGATCTCGATCGAGTCGACCTGGGCGTCCCGCGCGGCGGCCTCGACCAGCGACGCGAGGCGGTCGCGGACCGGCCGGTTCGCGCCGGGGCGGAACGTGATCCGCACCCCGCGCTCGCCGTATGGGCGCTCGGCGATGTACCGCCACCCCCTCGGCGCGGCATAGGCGCGGCCTGGGAGGCGCAGGCGCCAGCCGGCTTCGATCCGTCCCTTGCGGATCGCCGGGTACCGCTCCGCGTTCGCCTTCCGGATCCTCTCGACGGACAGCGCATACGCGCGGGCGATCGCGCCGAGGGTCATCCCCCGGCGCACGGTCAGGACGTACCCCTCCGCGTCCGTTTCCCGCGCGGCGGTCTGCGTGCGGGCCGCGGAGGCGGGGGAGGGGACCGTCAGGCGCCATCCCGATTGCACGTGTGAGCGCGTCAGGTCGGGGTAGCGGCCACGGTTGGCCGCGATCAGGGCCGAGACGGTGGTTCCGTGCTTCTGCGCGATCTCGCCGAGGGTGTCTCCCGACCGGACGCGGACGGTCCGGGCCTGTGCCGTGCCCGGGGCGAGGAGCGCGGCCGCCACGAGGGCGGGGGCGATCCATCGGCCAGCGCGGGGGTTCGCGGGACGCATGGAGGCAGAGTCTTACTTCGGCATACGGGGGGCGGAAATGCAATCCCCCGTCATCTTGAGAACACGCACAGGTTCGTTGAAGCGGTACGCGAGGGAGCCTAGAAGGCTGGCGGAGAGGAAGGGATTCGCCCTCCTCTCGCCGGCATCCGTGCCGGCTCGCTCCGGGCCTGGGCGCGTGCTCTCGGCGCCATCCGGGCGCCTCGACCCCTCCGGGGCCGCACGCGCCCGTTCGAATCCCTTCCTCTCCTCCTGGAGTTGGAGGCGCCCCGGAGGGGCGCCAAAACCAGTGGCGGAGAGGAAGGGATTCGAACCCCCGGACCCCTTTCGGGGTCACACGCTTTCCAAGCGTGCCCGTTCGGCCGCTCCGGCACCTCTCCACGTAGGCGTGCGGCGGCCAGATGGAATACTACAAGGGCGGAGTCGGCGCGTCTACAAACCGTCAGGCGGATAAGCGTCTCCTGTTGGCGAGCCTTCTCCGAATCACTTAATATCATCGGTCATGCAGCCCGAGGAGGATCGGTTCATGCGCGAGGCCCTGCGCTTGGCGCGGCAGGCGGCCGAATCCGGGGAGGTGCCGGTGGGTTCCGTGATCGTGAAGGACGGGCGAATCCTAGGACGCGCGGGCAACCAGGTGGAGAGCCTGCGGGACGCGACGGCGCACGCGGAGATGATTTCGCTGACGCAGGCCGCGGAGGCGCTGGACGACTGGAGGCTGGAAGGCACGACAGTCTACGTGACGTTGGAGCCGTGCGCGATGTGCGCGGGCGCGATGGTGCTCTCGCGGGTGGGGAAGATCGTCTTCGGCGCGGACGATCCGATCGCTGGGGCGTGCGGGAGCGTCTTCAACATCGTAGGAGAGAAGCGACTCAATCATCGCATTCCCATCGTCAGGGGTGTCCTGGCGAACGAGTGCGGGGAGATCTTGAAGGAGTTCTTCCGGACGCGCCGGCGAAGGTAGTCGCGCATCGCGCCTCGCGCAAACCTTTGTTGCAGGGCGAGTCCCCCAGTGAGTACTCTCAAGGTGCCGGAGGGGTGCCGGAGCGGTTTATCGGGCCAGTCTTGAAAACCGGTGAGGTCCTTGCGGCCACCGTGGGTTCGAAGCCCACCCCCTCCACCAGCCCTTGCGAATCAAGGGCTTATTAGGTAGCTACCTGTGTGGCGGTGTAACCG
>JACQRN010000033.1 GCA_016206515.1 Planctomycetota bacterium
ACGTACACGCGCGACCTCGCCTCGGCGATCCTGGACCTCGCCCAGCGGCGCGCCGTGGGGATCTACCACGTTGTGAACTCGGGTGCCTGCTCCTGGTACGAGTTCGCGCTTGAAATCGCGCGCTGCATGAAATCGAAAGTTCCGATCGAGCCGGTCTCCTCCGACGCGTTCCGGCGCCCCGCCGCGCGCCCGCGCAACTCGGTCCTCTCCTGCCGGAAGTTCGAGCGCCTGACGGGTAAGCGCCTGCGCCCCTGGTCCGAGGCGCTCGCCGACTACATCGGTTCATTCCCTGCGCCCAGCGCGCCGGGGTAGGATGGTCCGCGTGCAGATCCCGAAGACCGAGTACATCGCGACCCCGTGCCTGGTGTTCGCGGGGCCGTTCTTCCTGATCGGCGATATCCACGTCCCCGGGAATATCCGGCTGAGCGACTACCTGCTCAAGGAACGTGAGTTCGTCATGCTGACCCACGCGGCGGCCTATACCGTCGACGGTGTGCTGATCGCGGAGGTCCCGGCCATCGCGTTCAACCGGCATCGCGCGAATCTCGTCGTGCCGATCGAGTCGGCCCGCACGATCGCCTCGGCGCTCCTGGCGCACGTTCAGGCGTTCAAGAAGCGCAAGGCGTCGCCCCTCCCCCCGCCACAGATCGGCGAGGGGGAAACGCACGTTCCGTGCCTGTTCCTGACTACCGGCGGGCAGGTGGACGGCACGATCGTCTTCCACATGAGAACGCGCCTGTCGGATTTCCTTAACGCTCAGCGGGACCAGTTCCGTTTGCTCGAGGCGCTCTGCCGCGGGCGGAAGGGGGAGAGGCTGATCAAGACGGAGTTCGCCTCCCTCAATCGCGCCGAGATCCTCGCGGTCATTCCCCAGACCGCGGGCTCGTCGCCGGCGTAGCCGGGAGCCAGCCCCATTTCCGCCGCATCTCCGGCGGACAGCCGCCCGTCCGCGCGTGGTACGCCTCAAGGAAGGCGTAGCTCCCCGCCGTGTTGTACCCCCAGCCGGCGAGCGGACCGTACTCCGGCTCGTACCGCGCGGCGATCTCGAGGAACAGGCGATCGCGCTCGACCTTCGCGAGGATGGAGGCGGCGGCCACGGCGGTGTGGGCCGCGTCGGCGCGGTCCTCGGCGCGCCCCCACGCCAGGCGCCGCGCGAGCCGGTCGAAGATCGCCGCGCCGTCGAGGATCACCTCCCCCTCCGGGCGGATCTGGCGGATGATCGACATCGCCTCGTCCCGCTCGATGTCGCCCAGCGACTCCGCGTCGATCCTCTCGACGGGGACGACCCGCATCGCGGTCCGGATCGCGTTGGCGCGGACGACATCCGCCAGCGTCGCCCTTCGCTCGCGTGCGCGCTTCCCCGCGAACTTCTTGCTGTCGGCGACCCCCGCCTCGCGCATCGAGGCGAGCCCCGCCTCGTCGGCGTACACCCCCGCCAGGACCATCGGCCCGAGGATCGGCCCGCGCCCCGCCTCGTCGATCCCGAGGATCGGGACGCCTGGGGGGGGGCGGTCGGATCCTGGCCGATCCATGGCGCACTACGGTAGCGTGCCGGGGTGGCTGTCCACGCGTCGAACCGGACCGGCGCGGGGTGGTTGAACCCACGGCGGGCGCGGTCGGACATAGAGGGGGGGGCGGCATGGGGCGGATGCGGAGGGGTTCGGTCGTGGTCGTTCTGACTTGCCTGGGTGTTGCGGGGCCGGCGCAGGAGCCGGAAGCTCCCGCGCCGGCCGCGTGGGACCCCGCGAAGCCGATCGCGTACCTTCTCGACCATCAGAACGAGGACGGGACCTGGTACACCGGGCTCCAGGTCAACCCCGACACGGGCGGCGGGATCACGGTCGGGACCACCGCGCTCGCCTGCATGGCGCTCCTGGAGTGGCGCGACGCCGCGCCGGAGCGGGCCGACGTCGCGCTCGACAAGGGGGTTGCGGCGTGCCTGCGCTTCGTCTGGAAGCGGCAGGAGGCGGTGCGCGACTTCGAGTCGGTGAACTGGGGGCAGGTCTTCACCCTGCAACTGCTGGGGCGCCTGATGCGGCATCCCGCGTGGGTCGCGCGGCGCGACGAGTTGCGGCGGCAGATCGACGACATCCTGCCCTGGTTCTGGATGCGGCAGAATCGGACCGGGGGGTGGGGGTATCGCAGCAGCTTTCAGACGGGGGCCGCGCTGATCATGCTGCACGAGCTGCGCGAGGCGGGGATCCCCCACGACGAGACGAAGCTCCGTGCCGCGATCGAGATGCTCAAAAACCTGCGCGGCCCCCTCGGGTACCGCTACTCGGAAGGGTCCACCGTCGCGCAGCAGCAATCGGTGGGGGAGGCGCAGGCGCTTCGCGAGGCGGCGGGGCGACAGGGGGTTGCCGAGTACTCCCTGTTCCTCTTTGGGGAGGTGTCCCGCGACGATCTCGCCGCGACGATGGGGAAGTTCATCGAGCACCGGGACTATCTCTGGGAGACCCGGCGCCTGGCCGGAGAGGGGGAATGGGTCCGGATGGGGAACGCCTCCCCGTTCGCCTACTTCGCTTTTTTCGGATACCGGTACGGCGCGATGGCGCTCGGCGGCGTCCCCCCGCCCCGTCGCGCGGAGTGGTCCGGCATCCTGCGCGAGGACCTTCTTCGCGTGATGGAGGCGGATGGGACGTGGCGCAACTTCCCGTTCGACTACGAACGGCCGGGTCGTACCGGCTACCCGGGCGACGACGGCCCCACGCGCGTCTGGACTGCGATGCAACCGAATGTGGAGCCCGGCTCAAAGATCTACGCAACCTCGATGGCGCTTCTGGCGTTGAGGCACATCGAGGGGCCGGTCCGGGAATAGTTCTCCGCGCCCCGACTTCGTGGCATCGACCGGGTAGACTTCCCGTCTCGGGGGCTCCCCGGCATCCCATCGCCGTCCTGCCCCCGTCGGGCGCCAGTAGCTCAACCGGACAGAGCAGCGGATTTCTAATCCGCAGGTTGGGGGTTCGAGTCCCTCCTGGCGCGCTTTACAGGGTCAAGACTTACGGCGATCGCCGGTTGACGCGGAACGGCCTGGTGCCAAATGGGTGCCAAGTTCAAGTCGCCAGGGGTGCCCGGAAGCCGGTTTTTGCCCACGTTGTGCCCACGTGCAACTGCGGTCCGCGGGGCATCGTTTCGCCCGCGCTATGCCCGCCTTCTGTTGACGTTCGCGGGGGCGGGGAAGCGTCCGGATACCATTTCGCGGTGCCGATCGCTCCTGGCGATGTGATCTCGTACCTGGACATGTGTCGCGAGGAGCCCAGTACTCGACGACGTCCTGTGCCTCTTCGAGGCTATTCTGCCCAAAGCTCCCTGGTTGGTCCTCGGTGACCTTGGACTCCTCGCTGCTGTAGTCGAGCATGTGCTCGAAGGGGTCGTACCAGATCCCGAGCAGGTGGCCGACGAACGCCTTTGCCTCCCAGTCGAGGTCGCCCATCAGGTCGCGGAAGGCAGGCGTGAAGCGGATCTCGTTCGCGTCGTTCAGCTCAGCGATCTGGATCCATTCTTCGTCGCGTCGGATCGTCATGGACCGCCTCGACTATACGATCTCAAGGAAGGGGCGGATCCGGCTGATTGCGACTTCCCTCCACGGCATCCGGACCAGGAAGTACAGGACCGAGTACCTGCCCGCCCGGATTTCGTAGGCGTCCGCTTGGCCCTCAACGGGACGGCTCCTGGAAGGCACGGGGTCGGTCGCGAGCGTTTCGATGCAGCCCCGGACGATCCCCCATTGCTCCGATGGGATCTCTTCCGCGTCCTGCCTCGCCGGAGTCGTGAACGCTATACGCCAGCGTGGTGAGGACGGTCCCTGATCTGTTCCCATGGGATACGGGCTTCACCGCTGTGTCGCGCGCGTTCAATCTCCTCGGCTGCGTGGAGAACGGGTCTCTCGATCGGTGGACGGGGAGGAAGGTCCGGCTCCCGCATCGCACGATAGAACTCCGTCATCCACTCGTTCCGGATGGGCCTCCCGGAATTCGAGTCCGGCGGCAGGCCGGCTCGCGCGCGGATCCACGGCGACTCCCTGTGGGTGAGGCTCGAGAGGAACCATGCTTCGTACGCGCCATAGGTGTCCCAGATCCACCGCAGGTGCGTTTCGACTCCCGCCGGAAGATCCGGGACTTCCGCACGGCTAACATCGATTGCGCCGTACCCGAAGCTCTTGTACTGCTGGTAGACACTTCCCACGGCAGGTCCGTGCCGCCATGCCTCGATGGTCTCCGGGAAGAGGGGTGTGCCGTGCTTGGCTAGGTGCCATGCCTGCGCGTAGTAAACGAGCTTCTGGAGTTTGAGGTGTGTCGTCGCATCGCCGGACTCCGGATCCGTGCAGGCGAGAAAGAATTGCGCCACCTGTTCCGCCGAGACCATCGACACCTCCAAGGGCAGTCTACAGCAGAGAGGGCGCTCTTGGGCGCAGAGGTTCTACGCGGTGGCCGGGGGGCGCCGCGATACCCTATGGCGCAGCAGGGGGATCGATGTCAGCGACCGCTGTTCAGGTGGGATCGGTGTCGCGCGGGGACCGCCCTGCTGCCCGTCGCGGGAGGCCAGGCCCCGCCCGCAGGAAGACGCCGTACCGGCGCAAGCCCGAGGGGATGACGCTCGAGCAGTGGCAGATCGCCCTGCGGCACGAGTTCGGGGCGGACCAGAAGTACCGCCTGAAAAACCTCGGAGGCGGACCGGTCTTCTCGGAGTTCGCCGTGTCCAACCCGCAAAGCGCTCGCACCTACCGCATCGTGATCCGGGGGCGCAATCCCGGGGACAGCTTCTGCAACTGCCCGGACTTCGCCGTGAACACGCTCGGGACCTGCAAGCACGTCGGGTTCGTCCTGTCGCGGCTGGAACGGAAACCCGGCGCCCGCTCCGCCCTGGAACGGGGTTTCCACCCCGCGCATCCGGAGATCTTTCTCCGGTACGGGGCGAAGCGCGACGTGGTCTTCCGCGCCGCGGGCGACGGCTCGCCCTCGCTGCGAGGGCTCGTCTCGCGGCACTTCGGGGCGGACGGCGCCCTGAAGCCGGAGGCGTACGCGCGCTTCGAGACCTTTCTGCGGGAGGCGTCGTCCCGGGATCGGGCGCTGCGCTGTTACGAGGACGCCCTGGCGTATGTCGCACAGGTACGGGACCAGGCGCGCCTGCGTGAACGCGTCGACC
>JACQRN010000035.1 GCA_016206515.1 Planctomycetota bacterium
CCGCGGGACACGGAACGCCGACGACCTCCTGTCCGACGACGGGATCGACGCCGTGGCGATCGCCACGCCGGTCGCGACCCACTTCGACCTCGCGCGACGGGCGCTGGAGCGCGGCAAGCACGTCTGGGTCGAGAAGCCGCTGACCCGCTCGGTGAAGGAGGCGGCCGCGCTCGTGGCGCTCGCCGAGAAGCACCGCCGGGTCCTGATGGTCGACCACACGTACCTCTACTCGGCTCCGGTGCGGACGCTGCGGGAGATGGTCACCGGCGGTTCCCTCGGGAAGGTCCTGTACGCGAACTCCACCCGCGTGAACCTGGGGCTGTTCCAGAAGGACATCAACGTCGTGTGGGACCTGGCGCCCCACGACCTGTCGATCATGAACTTCCTCCTCGGTGCGCGGCCCGAGCGCGTCTCGGTGGAGGGGAGCCGCAACGTGAACCCCGCCATCGAGGACGTCGCCTTCGTGACGCTCCGCTACCCCGGCGGGGCGCTCTTCCACCTCCACGTGTCGTGGCTCGACCCGTGCAAGATCCGCCGGATCACGATCGTCGGGGACAAACAGATGGCGGTGTACGACGACCTCGACTCCGCCGAGCCGATCCGCGTCTACGACAAGGGGGTCGAGAAGCTCCCGTACCTCCATTCGTACGGGGAGTTCCGGATGTTCTACCGGATCGGGAACATGGTCGCGCCGCGGATCGAGATGCACGAGCCCCTGCGCGCGGCGTGCGGCGCCTTCCTCGGCGCGATCCAGGGCGGCAAGCCGACCGCCTCCGACGGCCGCGCCGGCGCCGCGCTGGTGGCCGTCCTGGAGGCGGCGCAGGCGTCCGTCGAGCGCGGCGGAGCCTCCGTGCCGGTCGACTACGCGGGGCTCTGAGTGCGAGAAGGAACCGAGGATGCTTCGTCCGGCGCCCGGCGCGAGGCGTCCGGCAACCTCCCAGGCAGGCCGGACGCCGGAGGCGTCAGCTTCATCATCCCGTGCTTCAACGAACGGGAGAACCTCCCACGCCTCGTCGAGGAGGCGCTCGCGACGCTCCCCGGGCTCCTGCCGGAGTTCGAACTGCTCCTCGTCGACGACGGGAGCGCCGACGGGACGCGCGAGGAAGCCCAGCGCCTGGCGCGCCTCGACCCGTGCGTTCGCGCTCTCGCGCACGAGCGGAACCGCGGCATGGGGGCGGCGATCCGGACCGGGCTGGCCCAGGCGCGGTTCCCCTGGTCGATGTCGGTCCCCGGCGACGGCCAGTTCGACCCCGCGCGCGTCGCCGACTTTCTCCCCCACCGGCCCGACGCCGACCTTCTCCTTGGGTGCCGCACGAACCGCGTCGAGGGAGTGAGGCGCCGCCTGGTCTCGTGGGTCAACCGGACCCTCATCCGGATACTGTTCCTCGTGCGCGTGCAGGATCCCGCATGGGTGAAGATGGTCCGAACGGACCTCGCGCGCAGGTGCAACCTGACGTCCGATGGTTTCTTCTGGGAGACCGAGATCCTGGTTCGCGCCAGTCGCCTCGGCGCGCACCTCCGGGATGTCCCGACCGCCTGCCGCTCGCGCGAACACGGGGTCTCGACCGCCTCGACGCTGCGCTCGGTGGTCCGCACTGCGCTGGCGATGCTGCGCTTCCGCATCGCCGGGGGACGCCCGTGAAACCCAAGGCCGCTTCCGCCTCGCGAGGCGGCGCGCCGCGGGGCGCCGCGCGCGTGCACACGATCTTCCACGGACGCGTGCAGGGGATCGGTTTCCGCTGGAGGGTCCAGAAACTCGCCCTGGAGCGAGCCGCCTCCGGCTGGGTCCGGAACCGGCGCGACGGCACCGTCGAACTCGAGGCCGAGGGAGGGGAGGCGTCGCTCCGCGCACTGCTGGAGGCCGTGGAGAAGGCGTTCCGCTCCGGGATCGACGGCCGCGATGACCGGTGGATCCCCCCGAGGGGGGAATCGACCCCGTTCCGTATCCTTCCGACGGAATGACCGGCGAAGGCGCCGACCGGCGCGGGCCGTCCCGCACCCTGCTCCTCCTGCTCGCGCTCTGGCTCGGAGTGCGCGCGCTCGCCGCCTCGCGTACGGAGGTCGCCGCGGCCGACGGCACGATCTTCGGCCAGATGGCGCGCGAGGCGCGCTCGGGGGAGATCGCGCTCCTCCTGGATCACGACCAGCACCCGGCGCACCCGGCGCTCTTATCCATCGGCCTCCTGTTCACGGACCGCCTCCACCTGGGGTGCCAGATCGGCGCGATCCTGTTCTCGCTCCTGACGTTCGCGGTCGCCCGCAGGATCGGCGCGGCGCTCGACGAGGGCGCGCCGGAAAACCCGGGGCCGGGGATGCGGACCTGGGTGCCGATCCTGTTCGCCCTCTGGCCGCCCCTCGTGCGGTGGACCGCGAACTTCACCAGCGAGCCGGCGTTCGTGACGTTCGCCCTGGCGGGGCTCCTCGAGGCGCAGGGGGCGGCGACCGCTGCGAGCGGGGCCGCCGTGGGCGGGGCCGCCGCGAGCGGGTGGGCGCGTCGGGCCGCCGCCGCCGGGGTCTGGTTCGCCCTGGCCCACCTGACGCGGATGGAGGGGTTCTTCCTGCCGTGCGCCTGCGCCCTGGGGTTCGCCCTCCTCGCCGCGCGCGGGGCGCTTCCCGGAGCGCGCGCCTCGGGGATCGCCGGGACGATCCTTCTCGTGTTCGCCTCGGGGATCGCCCCGTACATCCTCCACCTGCGCGCCTCGACGGGGGAGTGGCGCACCAGCCGGAAGAAGGATGTCACCTATTTCGTCTCCGAGAGCCTCCACGCCTGGACGAAACGCCTCCTGGGCGACCCCGGAGCACCTGTAGGCCAGGCTCCTCAACAGCCGCAGGCCCCCCCGGCCATCGTCGATCCGAACGTCCGGCCCTCCTCGACCACCGAGACGTTCGATCGGGTCAGGCGCCTCTCCTTCAGCCTGCTCAAGGGGGCCGGGGCCGGGACGGCGGCGCTCCTCGCGGCATGGCTGTTCGTCCCTTCGCTGCGCGGAGGGCGCACCAGCGCCACGAGGGGATGGAACGCGCTGGCGGGTAGCGCCGCGACCCTCCACGCCTGCGCCTGCGCCGCGCTGATCTTCCGCTCCAACTACCTCGAAAGCCGCCACGCGATGCCCGTCGCCGCCTGCCTCCTCCCCTGGGCCGCGCAGGCCGCCCGCGCCCTGGCGCGGCGGACCGGGCGGCTCGCCCTGCCGGCGCGCACGGCGCTGGCCGTGCTCCTGGCCGCGTGCGCGGCGGAATCGATCGGGTCCCGATCCGCACCGGAGCGCGTCGCCCTGCGGCGGTGCGGAGAGTGGCTCGCGGAAGGGGCCCCCCCGCGCTCGCTGGCGGTCATCGTCGAGGGGCCGCACGCCGAGCGCGTCGCCTTCTACGCCGGGGCGCGCGTCCGGATCTTCATTATGTCGGGCGAGGAATCGCTCGAAGCGTTCACGGACCGCCTGAAGCCCCGCCTCGTGATCTACGACGAAAGGCTGGCAAGGCGCGTCGACAACGCGCCGCAGTTCGCCGCGTTCCTCGCGCGCCTGGGGGACCCGTCCTCCCCCTATCAGGAGGTCCGCCCCCCCCCCGCGTCCGGGACGGGCGTCCCCCTGCGATACTTCCGCTCTCGATGAACCACGCTGCAGCCGCACCCTCGTTCAGCGCACGCTGGGGCGGCAAGGCCCGCCGGCTGGCGACCTGGATGCGCCTCTTGCGCAACTGGCCGGTGCGGGTCCTGGAACGGCACGGCTGGCGCGAGGGGGAGATCGACTACCGCCTGCGCTGCGGCCTGACGATCCGGTTGCGCGGACAGCGCAAGGACAGCGACAGCCAGATCCTGTGGGACGTCTTCGTCAACCGCCCCTACACCATCCCCGAGACGGCGATCCGCCCGGGCGACACCGTGGTCGACGTCGGCGCGCACGCGGGGATCTTCGCCTGCTGGGCCGCCCGCGCGGCGAGCGGCGTGCGCGTCTATGCCTATGAGCCGAGCCCCGAGAGCTTCCGGTACCTTGAGCACAACGTCCGCGCCAATGCGCTGGCCAACGTGCGGTGCATGAACCTGGGAATGTCAGAACGGGAAGGCGCCGCACGCCTGTACCGCTCGGGCCGGGACACCGGCTCCCACTCCCTGTTCCCTCGCGCGGGACTCCACGATCCGGCCGACTTCACCGAGGTGCGTCTGACCACGCTCGAAGCCGCGATACGCGACAACAACCTGGATCGGATCGACCTTCTGAAACTGGACTGCGAAGGAGCGGAGTTCGGCATCCTCTTCGGCGCGAGTCCGGATCTGCTCCGGCGCGTCCGTCGGCTCGCCGTAGAGTGCCACTTCAAGCACGTCCCCCACACACGCGAGGAACTCTCCGAACACCTCTCGCGGCAGGGGTTCCGCACCTGCTCCGCGCCGCGCGGCAGCGTCCTGTGGGCCTGGCGTGAGGACCCGGCGCCGTGACGCGCCCGGCCACCGCAGACGCGGGCACGGCCGGAACCGGCCCCGTGCCCGGATCCGCCCGGCTCCCCCTCCTCCTGCTGGGGACCCTGCTGGTGACGCTCCCGTGGACCCCGGCGCGGATCCTCGGCTGGGCCGTCTACGCCTTCGTGATCCTCCCCGCCCCCGAGCGGGGGCTCCCGGCGCTGGCCGTCTGGGTCTCCTTCTTCGAACTCCCCGCCGGGACATTTCAGGCGGGGTTTACCGTCAAGCCCGCCCAGGGGATCGCTCTGCTGATCTCCCTCGCCCTCGCGGCGCGGTGGACGCGGCTCCGGACCCTCCCGCGCGCCGGCGCGATCGAGCGGCTCGCGGTCGCCTTCCTCGCCTGGCATCTCCTGTCGGCGCTGGCGGGACCCGCGCCGGGGACCGACCTGCGCCTGGGGGCGAACCTCGTCCTGGCGTGCTGGACCGGCCTTCTCGTGCGGCAGTTCGACCTCACCCGCGCGGCGCGAAGCCGGATCCTCGCCGCATGGGGGATCGGGCTCGTCGCGGGGTGCCTGCTCCTGGCGATCCTGTGCGCACGCAGCATGCGGGAGGGGGGATGGCTCCACGCGATCAGTCGCACGAGCGGGGCCGTGGAGCAAACCCCACACGCCTGCTTCGAGGGCGACATCGGAACCGACCCGACCCACCGTGCCTTCTCCACGTACCGCTTCCCGCTGTCGGTCGCGGTCCCGGTCTGTTTCGCCGGCCTCGTGGCGCAGGGGGGAACGCGCGGGGCGTGGGGGGGGCTCCTGGCAATCGCGTGGACCGGCTCGTGCGCGCTGTTCTGCAAGAGCACCTGGCTGGCGGGGCTCGGCGGCTCGCTCGTCGCGTGCGCCGTGCTGGCGCGCCCCCCGCACCGGGGCGCGGTCCTGTGCCGCGGCGCGTGGGGAGGGGCGATGCTCGCCGCAATCGGCGTCGCAACCGCCCTCCTCCTCCCCTACATCCGGATCGAGGCGCGGAAGTTCCTCGTCCCCTGGAACCCCTCCTCGACACCGATCCACGTCGTTTCATGGCCCGAGGAGCTCCGCGCGGGAGACCCCTCGGAGATGGGCCGCCTCTCATGGCTCGGAGAGATCGTCTACCACCTGGGGAGCCCCCGCTATCTGGCCCTGCGGACGTGCGGGGCGCACCTCGCGGCGCACCCCCTCTTCGGCCTCGGGGCCGGATCCCAGTTGCGAGCCGAACTCGGGCTGCCGCCGCACAACCTGTACATCCACGTGGCGGTGACCGCAGGGATCCCGGCCGCGCTTCTCTTGATCGGGATCCAGGCCGCCTACGCGATCGCCTTCCTCCGTGCCGCGCGGGCCGATCCGTGGGCGTCCGCGGCGGGGCTGGGCCTTCTCGCGGCGTGGGGGATCCACTCCTTCTTCGAGGTCACGTACCACGCCTTCCTCGGGTGGTTCCTCCTGAGCCTTCTGAGCATCCCCTGCCGGGACGATCAGCCGGAGCCCGCGCCCGACGCGCACCCCAGATAAGCGGCGAGCCGCGCGGCGATCCGCGCGGCGGCACGCCCGTCCCCGTAAGGGGATGCCGCGGCGCGGAGCAGGGGGGAACCGTTGCGCAGGACGCGCAGGGCCGCCCCGACGATCTCCTCGGTGCCGGTCCCGACCACCTCCAGGAACCCGGCGCGGACCCCCTCGGGCCGGTCGGTCACCTCGCGCAGGACCAGACCGGGGATCCCCAGATGGGCGATCTCCTCCTGGACGCCGCCGGAATCGGTCAGGACCAGCCGGCTCCGGCGCAGGACCTGCACCATCGACGGGTAGTCGAGCGGCTCCGTCAGGTGGACGCGGGGCAGGGCGCCGAGCCTCCCGCGGACGGTGTCGGCGACCTGGGGGTTGGGATGGACCGGCAGGACGATGTCGACCTCTGGCGCCTCGCCCGACAGCCGGGCCACCGCCTCGCAGATCCGGCGCAAAGGCTCCCCGATGCTCTCCCGGCGGTGCGCCGTCACCAAGACGACAGGACGCCCGTTGACCGGCACGCCATGGACCGGCACGCCGGTAGCCGGCTCGCCGGTAGCCGGCTCGCGATCGCCGGCACCGGCACGCGGCGCGTCCAGGCGATCGAGCCGCTCCAGGGTCCACTCCAGGGCGTCGATCCCCGTGTTCCCCGTCGGCACCTCGCAGGAGAGCCCCTCCCGCGCCAGGTTGGCACCCGCCGAAGCGGTCGCCGGGAAACGGAGTGTCGCCAGTTGGTCGATCATCCGGCGGAACATCTCCTCCGGGAATGGGGCGTCCGGGCGTGACGTGCGCACCCCCGCCTCCACATGGATCACCGGGATCTGTTGCAGGAACGCCGCCAGGGCGCAGCCGTAGGCGGTCGCCGTGTCCCCCTGCACGACAACGGCGGAGTATCCCCCTTCGAGCAGGGGACCCTCGATCCGAGCCAGAAGCCGCGAGAGCACCCCGCTCACCGTCTGCCCCTCCGTCATCACATCGAGGCACAGGGCGGGCCGCAGATCGAACCACCCAAGCATCCCCTCGGCGAGTTCGCGGTGCTGTCCCGCGAACAGGAGGGACGCCGCAAGCCCGGGAGACCCGGCGAGCGCCCGGGCGACGGGCGCCAGTTTGATCGCCTCGGGACGCGTCCCGACGCACACCCCGATGCGCACGACGTTCCCGGATTCCCTCACACCGGCACGGGAGGGCGCCAGGCGCGGCGTCCCCCGGCGGGCGTGGCGTTCCGCGCCCCGAGGAGCCCACGGTAGACCTCGAGCGTGCGGCGGGCCGCCAGGGCCCAGGAATACTCCCTCAAAATCCTCTCTTGGAACGCCCCGGACCGCCCCCTCACCAGGCCCCGCCGGAGCGCAGCGAGAAGGTCGTCTTCCGTGCCGTCCGTGTACTCGACCTCGTCGGCGAAGTATTCGCGGGTCGTCCCGCGCGATGTGACGACGACCGGCGTCCCGCAGGCGGCCGCCTCGATCGCCGCGAGCCCCGGCGTCTCGAGCCAGGACGGGAGTACGAACAGGCGCGCAGCGCGGTACGCCGAGCCCAGCATCGGGGAGTCGTGCGGGAGGGCCCCCAGCCAAGTCACGCCCCCGCGCGTAGTCCCCTCCTCCGGAAGCCCCGCGGAGCGGCACGAGCGCAGGTACTCCCCGTACGTCGCCACGGGCTCCCCGATGAGGACGAGCCGGAGGTCCGCCTCCTGTGCACGCAGACGCGCCTCGCGGAGGCGGGCGAAGACCCGCAGGAGGGCCAGTTGGTTCTTGCGCGGCTCGATCCGCCCGACGCAGAGAAGGAAATCCCGCACGCCGTGGGCCCCCACGAACGCCTCCGGGTCGGCGAGCGCGAGGACAGGATCGACCCCGTTCGGGACGACCTCGATCCGGTCCGGCCGGACGGCGAAGTGCCTTCGCAGACAAGAGGCTTCCCCCTCGGAGTTCGGCAGGACCCGATCCGCCATGCGCAGGAGTTCCCCCCGGGCGGAGGGGCAGGAGGGCCAGAGGATCTTTGTCGCATGATGGCCCGCCGCGCGAATCTTCTCGCGGAGCCCCGTGTGGGAGCGCCACATCGAGGCGAAATCGGCCCAGTAGATGCTCGATACGACGACCGACACCCCCTGGGCATGGCCAGAGCGCGCCAGTTCCAGGAAGTCGCGGACCGACCCGAACAGGTGCAGGATGTCGTACTCGGCCAGGGACGTCCGCCAGAGGTCGAACAGGTCCACGCGCACACCGAGGCGCTGCAGCTCGTGCCGCGTGCGCAGGAGCTGGACCTCCCCGCCACCCGGACTCTGGAACGCCCACAGGTACGAGGCGAAGCAGACCTTCGGGGAAAACCGTTCCGAGATCACGCGCGTCATCCTATCCGCCCGCGCGATCCATTTCGACGACCCGCGCGCCCGCCAGACGCGCGAAGGCCGCCGCCGCGAACATCCCGAGCGCGGGTTCGAGGGGGAAACGGTACCGCTCCTCCCCGTGCGAAAGCGCGTTCGCCGCGATCCAGGCAAGGACGAACAGCAGGAGAAAGACGGCGCCCGCGCTGCGGGGGGCACCGAGGTTCCCGCGTATCGCAGGAAGCGTCCCGGCCAGCCATCCGGCCAGGAGGAGGGAATAGAAGACGCTGCAGAGGGTCCCCCCCTTGTGATAGACCTGCGCGCGCACCCACCCGGGGTCCGCCAGGATCTCCGGCGGGGTCGTCCGGTGGTTGTACCAGACCGCCCACGCGGTCTGCGTCGGGTACCACCCCGGGTTCCCCGCGGGGCCGACGATCCCGAACATCTCGCAGAAGGAGTACCCCATGTTCGCCAGGAGGCGGGCAGGCTCGTTCTTCACGAAGGACAGGAACGCCGCGCGGCCGAACCGGTACTGCTCGATCTCGTTCTGCATCGACATGTACAAAACGCAGTCGTCGTGCGTCCGGTTGCGCATCATCAACCCCTTCGTCACGGTCGTGGTGTACGGGATGACCTCGCCGAACTGGACGTAGTTGCGCACCCCCCACGGGAACTCCACGCAGAGCGTCAGGAGGAGGAACACGACGGCCTTGCGCCAAGCGACCCATGGCGACGCACCCGTCCCCGCGGCGGCAAGTCGGAACGCCGCCGGAAGCGTCCAGCACAGGAGCGTCGCCTGCGGCCGCACGAAGGCGCCAAGGCCGATCAGGAGCCCCGCGGCGAACGTGCGCCCCGTGACGCGCGCGCGGTCGTCGCGCAACGCCTCGTGGATCGCCCCGTACATCAGCAGCGTCCCGAGGTGCTCCTCCAGGACGACCCCCGAGGCGAGGATGTGCGTCGGGTTGAGCGCCGTCAGGAGCCCCGCGAGGAACCCGACACGGTGACCCCAGATCCGCGCGGCGATTCCCCCCGCCAGGGGCGCGATCAGAGCCAGGCAGACAGCCCCCACGCAGAGAATCCAGCCCCGCTGCACCCCGAAGAGTCCGATCCAGGGCGCAAGGAAGAACGGGTACCCGGGGGGCCGGTGCGCCGTCGGCCGGTCCGTCCCCCACTCCGTGTACCCCAGGCCGTGGGCCAGGTGGTAGGCCCGCCGCAGCGAAATCGCCCCCTCGTCGACGCGCGGGCCGTCGAGGGCGACCTCGGTCCCGGACCCCCCGACCCACGCCAGCCTCGGCGCCAGGGCAAGCAGGAACAACGCGACCGCGGCACGCCAGGACAGTCCGGGACGATCCTCGCCGGCGAAGAAACCGCGCCGACGCAGCAGGACCGCCGCCCCGAACGCCAGGCCCCATCCCACCAGGTAGTACTTCCACACGGGGGCGCGGATTATAGTCCCGGACCTGTGGAGACACGCCTCGCGCCACCCCCAGGGCACGGAACGCTTCCCTGCCCGGTCTGCCTCGCCCCGAGCCGGTCCACCCATGCCTCGGGGCCGGTGCGCCTCCACCGCTGCGAAGGATGCCTGCACCGCTTCACCGACCTCGAGGCGCTCCGGGGGCGTCCCGCCTACGACGACACCTACTACGGAAAGACGCACCGCTCGTGGAACGAGCATCCGAACGTCGAACTCTTCGGGCGGTTCGCCGAACGGATCGGGCGCCTGGCGCCGCGCGCGCGAAGCCTCCTGGACGTCGGGTGCGGCCGCGGGGATCTCCTGCGGCACCTGCGCGCTCGCCTGAGCGGGGTTGCGCTGCACGGCGTCGATCTCGCGCCGCAGGAGCCCGGCGAGGGAATCGGCTTCTTCCTCGGGGACTTCCTCGAGACCCCGACGGACAGGACGTTCGACGTCGTGACCAGCCTCGCGGTGATCGAGCACGTTCCGGACATCCGCCGCTTCGCGCGACGCGTGCGGGACCTGTGCGCACCGGGGGGGATCGCCCTCCTGACGACGCTCGACGACGGCAGCGTCCTGTACGGGGCCGCCCGGGCACTCTTCGCCTGCGGAGTGAGGGGCCCCTTCCGGCGCCTCTATCACCCCCACCATGTCCACCACTTCAGCACAGCCTCGTTCCGGGAGCTCCTGGAGCGGGCGGGACTGGAGATCCTCGAGACGATCCACCACAACGTCCCCCTGCGATCCGTGGACCTCCCCCCCGGCGCGCTCCCGGTCCGCGCCGTCCAGAGGGCCGGCGTGTGGGGGACGTTCACCCTCGGTCGCCTCTCGGGGAGGACCTACCTCCAGACCGCCGTCTGCCGCAGACCCGCGCGGGAAGGCGCACCGTGAGCGAGCCGCCTCTCCTGACCCTCGTGATCCCCTGCTACAACGAACAGGAGGTGTTCCCTCCCCTCCGCGAGGCCGTCGTGTCGCTCCTGGACGCGCTGGCGCCGGACCTGCGCACCGAGGTCATCCTCGTGGACGACGGCAGCCTGGACGCGACCTGGCGCCTGATCGAGGCGTTCGCCGCGGACGACCCGCGCGTGCGCGGGATCGCGCTGTCGCGCAACTTCGGCCACCAACAGGCGCTCACCTGCGGGTACGACTTCGCGCGCGGGGACGCCGTCGTCACCCTCGACGCAGACCTGCAGGACCCGCCCGAGGCGGTGCACCGCATGGTCGCGAGGTGGCGGGAGGGGGCGGACGTCGTCTACGCCGTGCGCGCGCGGCGCGAGGGGGAGACGCTGTTCAAGCGCGCGAGCGCCGCCGCCTTCTACCGCATACTTCGCCTGGCCGGGGCGCGCCAGGTGCGCTCCGACGCAGGGGACTTCCGTCTCATGAGCCGCCGGTGCCTCGACGCACTCCGGGGGATGAAGGAGCAGCACCGTTTCCTCCGGGGGATGGTCGGCTGGCTCGGCTTCCGTTCCGCCGAGATCGTCTACGACCGCGCCCCTCGCCGGGCGGGGACCACGAAGTACCCGCTGCGCAGGATGGTGCGCTTCGCCCTCGACGCGACCCTCTCCTTCAGCATCCTGCCCCTGCGCCTGACGTTCCTCTTCGCGGGAGGGCTGACCGCCGCGATCCTGTCGTACCTCGCCTACGTCGCGGCACGGTACTGGTTATACGACGTCGCACTCGTCCCCGGTTGGACGAGCCTGCTTCTGTCGATCATGGCGTTCGGCGCGTTGAACCTCGTCTGCCTGGGGATCCTGGGGGAGTACGTCGGCCGGATCTTCGAGGAGGCGAAGGGCCGCCCCCTGTACGTCGTGCGCGAGGTGGCCGCGCGCCCGGACGGCGGTCCGGCCGCGCCGGTCCCCCGCTCGCCGTGACGACCGCCGAGTTCGACCGGCATGCCCCCGGCTACCGCGGCGGGATGGAGCACCCCTTCAAGCGCATAGTCGGCGCCGGGCTCGACGACTTCATGCGCCCGAAGGCGCGCTGGCTGCTGCGGGACCTCGAGCGGCACCCGCTCCGGCGGAGCGCCAGCGTCCCCGCGCGCCTCCTGGACTACGGCTGCGGGACCGGCGCCTTCCTGCGCGCGCTACGCGCAGAGGCGCTGCGCGCAGAGGGGTTCGACGGCGACCTGGCGGGATGCGACCCCTCGCGGGAGATGCTGGCGGAGGCCCGCCGGACATGGGCGGGCGGGACGCCGCCGGCCTTCGACCCGATGGAGGGGCGCTGTGCCCCCTATTCCGATGGCATGTTCGACGTGGTCGTCGCCTGCGGCGTGCTCCACCATGTCCCGCCGCGGGAACGCCCCGATGCGTACCGCGACATCGCGCGCCTCCTGGCGAGCGGCGGACGCGCCTACGTCTTCGAGCACAATCCGTTCCATCCCGCGACGCAGATGGTCGTCCGGACCACCCAGCTCGACCGCGATGCGATCCTGCTCCGGCCCGCCGAGACGCGCACAGGCCTGCGCGCGCAGGGACTCCGTCCCCTGCGGACCCGCCACCTCCTCCTGCTCCCGCCCCGCACGCGGGCGCTGCGGGCCCTCGACCTCCTCCTCGACCGCGTCCCGCTGGGCGCCCAGTACGTGGTGGCCTCCGAACGCGCAGTGGAAACGTAGGACCGCTACACTGCGCGCTGGCCGTGCCCCAGCGCTCGTGGCTCTGGATCCCCGTCGTCGCCTACCTGGCGTTGGCCCTGCACGTCTCGCACAGGAACTCCGCGGCGTTCGACGAGATCCACCACCACCTGCCCAGCGGCTACACGGCGCTGGAGCGCGGCACATTCTGGATGAAGAACGGCACGAACCCCCCGTTCTTCGACGCGGCGTACTGCCTGCCGCTTTGGGGGATGGACCTGCACCCGGCGTGGGACCACCCGTCGCTCGCCGCCCAGGACCGCCCCGGCTTCGGCGTGGAGCTCGCGTTCCATTCGGGTGGGGACCTGACGCGAATCCTGTCGCGCGCGCGCCTCCTTCCGATCCTCGTGGGGGCCGCCGGGGTCTGGGCCGCCGGGGCGCTGGGAACGCTCCTGTGCGGGGCGCGCGGGGGGCTTCTCGCCGCATGGGTCACCGCGTTGAACCCCCTCTACCTGGCGAACGCGCACCTCGTGAAGTCGGACGTGGCCGCCGGGACCTTCGCGGCCCTCACGGCGCTGGCCGTGCTGCGGGACCTGCGAGCGCCGTCGACATCGGGGCTCTGGTTCGCGGGGATCTTCCTCGGCGCGGCGCAGCTGGCCAAGTTCTCCTGCCTGGCGCTCTACGGGATCCTGCCGGTCTGGTTCTGGCTGGGGACGCAGAGCCGCTGGGCGCACGAGCGCCGCTCGCGCGCCTGGTGCGCACGACGCATGGGTGCGCTCCTGGGAATCAGTCTGCTGACGGTATGGGGCGGGTACGGATTCCAGGTGCAGCCTCTTCTGCAGAACGACGCGGATCCGGCTCCCGAACTGGACATCCTCGAGCAGGCCGCGGAACGAGCGGGGCTTTCGCCTATCGCACCGCTCCTGCGCCGCGCCGCCTTGGAGGCGCCGGTCCCCATGGCCGACTACCTCGACAGCCTGCCGGGGACGCTCGTCTTCGCCATGCGCCAAGGGTACGCGATCCAATTCTTCCTCGGAGAGATCTCCCGGGACGGATGGTGGTCCTACTACCCCGTGGCACTGCTCCTGAAGAACCCGGTCGGACTGTGGATCCTGCTGGCCCTCGGCCTGTGTGCCCGACCCGGCGCGAGCGGACGACGCTTCGAGGAGATCGCCCTGACGTGCTGGTGCATCGCCTTCCTGGCGATCGCCTGCGCCAGCCGGAACAACACGGGCGTGCGGTACCTCTTCCCGATCCTCCCCTGCCTCTGGACGCTCGCGGGGCGCGCGGCGGCGGACCCCATCACGGAGGCCCCCGGGACCGCCACCCCCATACGCCTTCGCAAGATTGCCTGTGGCTTGGCGTTCGCCCTCTTCGCCGTGGAATCCCTCTCGATACATCCATACCCCGTGGGGCACTTCTCCTGGGCGGTCGGAGGCGGCAGACAGGGGTACCGCTACCTGCGGGACTCGAACGTGGATATGGGACAGGGTCTTGCCGCACTCGCGGATTTCGAACGGACGTTCGACGAGCCCGGATGGGAGTTGGCGGTGGACTACGGAGGCGGCAACGCGACCGGGGAACTCCTGCAGTACTACGGGATCCGATCGCGCCGGATCAGCGATGGGGAGCGTGCGATGGAGCGCATCGAGCCACGTCCCGGTGTCCTCTATGCTGTCAGCGCCATGGCCATGCACCGGCCTGACAGACCCTACGCCTTCCAGTGGATGCGCGGGGAGCGGGCCGAGCGCCAAGTCGGCGGGAGTCTGTTCCTCTTTCGCTCCCCCGCCGGGCCGAGGCGCGTCCCACAGGACGCGAAATGAGGACGGCACGGCGCGCATCCCTCGCGACGCTCGCGCTCGCACTGGGGCTCGGATTCGCGCTGCGACTCTGGGGGATCGGGTTCGGATTCCCTCTCCTGGTTCACGCCGACGAGGGGGTGATCGTCCAGAACGCGGCGGGGGCGGGGGCGGGCCGCCTCGACCCGGGGTGGTACGTGCAGGGACCTCTCGCCTCGTGGCTTCTCGCGGCGCTCTGGGGGGTCCGGTTCACGGCCCTGCGCGTGATCGGCGCGATCGCGGGGACCGACGCGTACAAGGACGCGTTCCTGACGGACCCGACGCCGTTCTACCTGTGGGGGCGCGCGGCCCTGGGGGCGCTGCTCGGGACGGTCTCGATCTGGACGACGTGGCGGATCGGGCGGGAGGCGCTCGGAAGGCCGGTCGCGGCGCTCGGGGCGTTCCTGTTCGCCGTGTCGTTCCTCGCGGTGCGCGACGCGCACTTCATCTATGTCGACATGGGGATGCTCGCCTGCGCGACGCTCTGCGCGGCGTGCTGGCTGCGGTACGCGCGGACGGGAACGTCGCGTCCGCTCCTCCTCGGCGCCGTCGCGTGCGGGGCGGCCGCCGCCTTCAAGTACAACGCCGCGCTCATCGGCCTGCTCCTCGTGGCGGTCGTCCTGACCGGACGCCCCCGGAGGTGGGGACACCTGGTGCTCGGCACACTTGTCACCTGCGCAACCCTCGCCCTCGGGAACCCCTTCCTGCTCCTGAACCCCGCGGGCGTCTGGGCCGACCTCTCCGCGGAGGGAGCCAAGCACGGCGCGCACCCGTGGGGACACCACTTCACCTACTCGCTCGTGGGCGGGGCCGGATGGCCGGTCGCTCTCCTGGGCGCGCTCGCGTGCCTTGCCGCGCTCGCGCGGGGGAGCCGGCGAGAGCGTCTCCTGTGGCTCGTCCCCCTCCTCTGGTACGCCTACGCCACCCGTCACGCTCTCGCCTACGCCCGCTACGTCCTGCCGATCCTCCCGTTCGCGTGCCTCGGCGCCGCGCAGGTTCTGGCGCGGGCGATCCCGCGCGGGAGGCGCCGCCTCCTCCTGCCGCTGGCTGTCCTGCTGGTGGCCGCGCCGACCGCCGCGAAGTCGATCCTGTTCGACCGGCTCCTGGCGCGCCCGGACGCGCGCGTCGAGCTCGCCCGCTGGCTGCGGACCGCCCCGGAGGTCCCGGACGGCGCGCGACTCGCGCTCGACCACACCTTCTGGACGACCGGGGCACTCCCGACCTGGGCGTTCGGCCGCACCGACGCCCAGCTGGCGGGGATGGAAGCGACCGCCCAGACGGACGCGCAGAGGGACCGCCTGCGCCGCCTGCGTACGATCGGCGAACGGCCGGGGGGGA